>JAMOMM010000060.1 GCA_027067085.1 Hyphomicrobiales bacterium | reverse complement strand
CGCTTAAAAATGGGCGCAATGGTGATGGGGATGTTTTATTGGTTCATGCAAAATCAGCCGAAGAAGCATTCATTACTGGCGGTTTTGGCGTTAAACGTTTTGATGTCATGTACAACGATTTTGTCATTGTCGGCCCCAATGATGATCCCGCAAAATTAGCTGGTACAAAAAGCATCATAGAAGCGCTCAAGAAAATTACTTCATCAAAATCCATATTTGCCTCACGCGGCGATGATTCTGGCACTAATAAAAAAGAGCTTCAACTGTGGAAATTAACGGGCATCAACATTGCCAAACACAGCGGCAATTGGTATCGCGAAACAGGATCTGGCATGGGAGCAACTTTGAATGTTGCCGCTGGAATGGGCGCATACACTTTAACCGATCGCGCCACGTGGCTTGCCTTTAAAAACAAATCAACTTTAAAAATTCTCAGCCAAGGCGACCCATTATTGTTCAATCAATATGGTGTCATGCTAATCAACCCGAAAAAACATCCCCATGTCAAAGCCAAATCTGGGCAAGTATTTATAGACTGGTTGACGGGTGAAAAGGGCCAAGCGGCCATTGCTGATTACAAACTAAAGGGAAAACAATTGTTTTTCCCAAATGCCAAATAAGAAATCAGACTTAAAATAAAACCAGCTCTTCTGGCTTGGTTTTTGTCGAGCCTTGTTTGCGCTTTTCTATCCGTTTAAACGCCCAATGAACCTTATCAGGCCGTCCCGCAATACCGCGCAACACCAATTGATAGGTTTTACGTACGCGGCCATTCTCAGGCAAATAAACGCTTTCTTCTAACTTTAATTGGCAGCCACGGGCGCTAAACCGCCAACCCGTTTTATTGGCCAACAATAACATCGCACTGGCCCCATCCTGCGAGAGTGTCGCGCGCACCGATGGATGCAGGTGGAAGCGAATAGCAAAAGGTGTTGCACCGATTTGCTCTGCATATTCCATTTCAGGCACAAAGCTGTCTTCGCCGCGAAAGTCAAAACCATTGGCACTTAAAAACAAACTACGTTCATGAACCACACCATGGCTTTTTGCATAACCATCATGACGGCCAGAAAAAACAGCGCCCTCTTTTAAACTTGCCGTTTCAGTTTCAACATTGTGAGCTGACAAAACCACAGAGCCACCAAACAACCTCTGCCAAAACTTAGAGTCCAAAATTTTACTGCTCGATTGATTATCAAGACATAGGCCAGAATGGGCTTGCGTGCGCCGACTTGCACTGTCCCAAGCATCTTTGCCATATTGAACGTGCCCGCAGTTAGTAACAATGCGCGAAGCCCCATCGCAAAACTCAAAGGCCAAAACCCCTGCTGCTGCACCACTTGCAACAGATGGCAATGCAGGCTTGCCCGTATCAACCATCACGTTTGATGTGCCCTGCAACAACCGAACATAACCAGAGTGCGGGGCATGAATTAACGGCTTTCCGTGCACACTATCTGTTTCCAGAATGCGCCTCACCAATCCAGAAGCCGTGTCATCAACCCCATTAAACACAGCCAACCCACCATCAAGATAGGTAAAAAATCGCAAAGCAGGCAACATACGCTCAAGCGCTGCATTAAATTCAACAGGCACTTCAAGACGCGCTTTTTCTAATGCGGTACGCACAGGGATTAAATCTGCCAACAAATCACGCAGCACTTGCGGATTGCGCGAGGCATGACCACCATCAGCAAAAATCTGTTTGCCCAGTTCCACATTCAACCGTCTAAAGGCCACAGCGCGCATCTTTTCAAGCCCGCTTAACCCCGTGGTCGCAACGACCAACGCAATCGCTGCCTGTAACCGCGAAAGATCATTTCTTTGGGTCAGCACTTTGCGCAACAGCATACTAATCTGACCAGCTAAACTGCTATAAAATTTTTGTTCAAATGATGCAGGACAGTTTTGTAAAAAGAACGGCGCACCCTGCACCCACGAGATCACCCGCCGTGCCACAACAGGGCAATCAAAGGCCACGCGTTGACGCTGGCCAATATTGTTTACAGAAGTGCTTTTAATCCACTCACAAATTAACGCCCGGCAATTTGCCCGCACCATTTCACGGTTGCCAGTTTCCATATCTACCAACCAAGAAAAACTATGCAGCTCACGTTGCCATTCATCCTCAGTATTCTTTTTGCAAAAGATACCATCATTGCCACGTAAATGGGTCTTGCCAGCAAATTTAAACTCACCCCGATAAAACGCTGCCGCACGCGCGCCATTACCTTGGTTCAAAACATCAAATGGCAAAGCCAAGCCATCAGGTTTTGCCGTAAAAGCAAACCCGTTGGGCAGCGCGCTCAACCGCCGTTTTTGCGTTTGGAAAAAAGTCCGCACACCAATACCGAGCAAACCGCTTAATTCAGCAGGTGCTTCAAAGCTTGAGACGGGAGACCCCGCAATCGGCAATTTTGGTGCAACGTCAGACATAAAACCACAAAAAACAAAAGAGCTATAGTTAACAAAATCCTATCAAGGATTATTGGCCCAAAGGTCGTTAATGATTTAATAACAAAGTTAAGTTTTGCGCCTTAAACGGCAAATAAAGAAGCCATCCATACCAATGCTCTCTCCAACACGATAAAACGGCAATGTCCGCACATCGCCCTGCTCATTGATTAAATGCTCTAAATTTTCCATTTCGCCAGCTTCAACGGGCATCCGCTCAAAATCATCATGTCCAGCCAAAAAGGCTTCAACTTGCAGTTCACCTTCGCGCTTTTGCAATGAACATGTGCAATACAGTAAAACACCGCCAACCTGCACAAACTTAGCTGCTTGCTCAATCAACTGGGCTTGTAGTTTTACCAGCGTATCAATATCACTGCTCTTTTTAAGGTATTGCGCATCAGGGTGTCGCCGTATTGTCCCCGTTGCCGAACACGGCGCATCAAGCAGCACCCCGTCAAACAATTGCTCAGGCTGCCATTCAAGGCCATCTTGGCAAACAATCTGCGCCTTCAAACCAACCCGCTCTAAGTTTTCAGTTACGCGCTCTAAACGCGTTGGCGAAACATCAAGGGCGGTCACCTCATTGCCCATTGCGGCAAGTTGCATCGTCTTACCACCTGGTGCCGCACACAAATCTAACACCCGCTTGTCTTGCGTACCTGTAAGGCCCTTAGCCAAAATTTTAGCAGGCAAACTGGCGGCAAAGTCTTGCACCCACCAATCACCCTTTTCAAAGCCGTCAATGTCATCAACACGTCCAATTTTCTCAGGCATCCGAACGCTACCAAGCGGCAAGGTTTCACCCATCTCAAATGAAAAATCTTCCCGCTTCGTCGTAATATCAAGCGATGGTTCGGTTAAATGTGCGCCAGCAATTTGGTCGGCAATAGGTTTGCCAAAATCCTTGGCCCAAATTTGCCATAACCATTTTGGTGCATTGGCTCTGCCGGTCCCGTGCGGGCCTTCATCACTCATCGCCAGAACAGTCTCTTTATCTCCTGCCACCTTGCGAAGTACAGCGTTAGACATGCCAGCAATATGGTTGAACTTTTTATTGCGCCGCATTTGCCCAACGCCCAAATCAATCGCTGAATGATCGGGCACATTCATGAACAAAATTTGCGCTGCAGATGTGTATAAAATACTTGCCGCCAAGCCAAACTTATTGGGCATTTTGCGTTTCATATGTTCATCGAGCAATGTTTTAATTTGCCCCAAGCGCCGCAAAGTCGTTGTTACAATGGCCCGCACCAACCCGCGCTCACGCGAGCCAAGTTTGTAATGTTCAATCGCATTGCCCAATGCTTCATCCAAATAGATTTCGCGGAATAAGACTTGATACACAACCTCACTGGCTGCAATGCGGGTCGTCAACCCTTCACGCGGTTGTTTTTTCTGCTCAGTCATATTTCTTGTATTATCCCCACGGACCTGAATTTGGCCCCGATTTAGAGCCTGTTACGTTGCGCTTTTTTACTGTCTTAGCAGACTTTGGCCCGCTTGGCGTCCAAACAGTTTCAGGGCGAATATTCAATTCAATCGCCATCTTTTCTAACGCTGCAATGCGCAGCG
>JAMOMM010000059.1 GCA_027067085.1 Hyphomicrobiales bacterium | reverse complement strand
ACGCACATCTTTGCTAGAGGTGAGAGCGCCACCAATGGCAATTGCATCGCCCGTTACTACGTTAATCACCCCCTTTGGGATGCCTGCGCGTTCGGCCAGTTCACACAGCGCTAGTGCCGATAAAGGTGTGTCGGGTGCTGGTTTAATGACAATGGTACAACCTGCCGCCAGCGCGGGGCCAGCCTTGCGCGTAATCATCGCATTGGGAAAGTTCCACGGGGTAATCGCGGCCACAACACCAATCGGCTCGCGTGCCACAATGATGCGCGCATCGGCTTTATGTGAAGGGATGGTTTGGCCATAAATACGTTTTGCTTCTTCGGCAAAAAATTCAATGAACGATGCACCATAACCAATTTCGCCACGAGATTCAGCCAAGGGCTTGCCTTGTTCAGCCGTCATAATTTGTGCCAAGTCTTCTTGGTTTTCCATAATTAGGTTGAACCAAGCGCGCAAAATGTTTGAGCGTTCTTTTGCGGGGCGTTTTTTCCAACTTTTCATAGCCTCTTTTGCAGCAGCAATGGCAGCATTTGCCTCATTGGCTCCAAGGTTGGGCACACTGGCAATCACATCACCGTTGGCTGGGTTAGTGACATCATCACGTTTTGCCCCATCAACCCATTGGCCATCAATATAGCACTTTTCGCAAACCAATGATTTGTCAGAAACAAGATTTAGAAGAGGGGAATTAGTCATTGTTTTGCTCCGCTGAAGGAAAAGTATTATGGGGTCAATTAAATATGTAAACCCCACCATCGTCATCTTCGGACTTGATCCGAAGATGACGATGGTGGGTATGCCGTTTTTGTTAATTTCTTTATAGCTTTAGAATGGGCTGTCTAATAGTCTTAAAACGGCAATCAATAATAGAAATTCTCAAGGAAACAAGCTTAGATGAAATTTGACACTGTAATCTTTGATCTCGACGGAACTTTGGTGCACACCGCGCCTGATTTACTGCGCGCCACCAATCACGTACTTGATTTAAACGGACGTGAGCCAATTAAGATGGAACAGTTTAGCGACATCATTTCATTTGGTGCAAAAGAGATGGTTAAGCTTGGTTTTAGACTTACGGGCGAGCCTATTGCGGAAGACCAAGTTGATGAAAAGTTCACCCAATTGATCGACTATTATATTGATAATATCGCGGTGGACAGCGCCCCGTTTGACGGCTGCATAGACCTGTTAGAAAAATGCCAAGCAAAAGGCATGAAACTTGGTGTCTGTACAAATAAAAGAGAAAAGTTCGCGGTTAAATTATTAAACGATCTAGACATGGCCAAATACTTTAGCGCCATTGTCGGGGGGGATACCGTTAACACCGCCAAGCCCGATCCCGCGCCTTATTTTGAAGCCGTCAAACGCGTCAATGGCAATTTGGAATCGTCCGTTATGGTTGGTGATTCAAACGTAGACATTCTCACCGCCAAAGCAGCAAAAGCCCCCGTAATCGCCGTTACCTTTGGTTATTCCAATGAACCGATTGAAACATTGGAGGCTGATTATTTAGTGGGTAGCTTTAGCGAGATGGATAAGGTGTTGTTGGGGTGATAGAAAACCCATCTCACTGTTCTAAGTTCCCCATCACTTCCAAACCGAATTTGAAAATGCCGTCATATGAAACTGCATTTGCTCAGCCGTGTAAGCATATTCTTCACCGACAGGGCAGGCAAGGCGTGAAGCACAACCTTTGTTGTGGCAGTCCATTGAGGCGACTTTCATAAGATGGCCGCCGCATTTTTCAACGTCATATTGAACACCGTCAAAGGCCTCAACAGGGCAGGCGGTTAAGCACGGTGTGTCGGCGCAACCAAAGCAGGGGTGCTCGTCACCAGCTGGAACATCAAGCTCAATCTTGCGATCAAAAACCAAAAAAGCGCGATAACCATGCCACATGCCATAGACGGGATGGATGTTTAAACCAAGTGGAGATTGCCGCCCAGCTTTTGCCCGCCGCGCCCATTTTTGAAACGGCATTGGCGGGGTGGTGAATGGGTAAAGCGCAGTGGCATTTAGTTCTTTAGCAATCGGGTCAATCGTTGCTTGCGTCCACTCATCCATGGATTGGGTGAGGGGGCTGCGTTGGCTGGCATAACACTCAAACATTTCGCGGCCATAATTGCCGATCAACACGGCGCTTACACCACCATCAACAGGGATATTATCGTTTGCTTCGATATTGAAAACGCCCAGCGCTTTGAAGCCGTGGGGTGAAAATTTTTGTTCTATCACTTGTTTCTCGGTCTAAATTTATCTGGCCAGTATTATCAGTCATTTTTATGCTGGCGAACAAAATTTACAAAGTTCTCTGCCCACCTGTTTGAATTAGATTGGCGCAAGTGACAAAAATTAGCCAGCATATTTTTGATAATGATGCCATCACGGTTACCGTCAATGCCGTAGCCACGTTTAACATCATAAGCATAGGTGGTATCATCGGGCAGGCCGACAAGACTGGCAAAGTGAAACTCATGGACATTGTAAACGCCTGCATCGTGAATATTTGCGCCATGAATATTTGCATCGCGCCCAGAACGTTGAGGCAACGGCATCCATTTGTGATGTTGCGTTGGTTTGAGGTGTGCAATGCCGCGTCCTTGAGGGCGCTTATTCATCATAACATCAGCATTGATAATGCCAACCATATCTGCCGTTTTATCATCCCAGCAAATGCGATCGCACAAGTACATTAAACCGCCGCATTCAGCATAAGTTGGTAGCCCAGCTTGAATCAAACTTTTAAGTTGTTCGCGCAAAGCGCTGTTTTGACTCAATTGTTCCATGTTGGTCTCAGGAAACCCACCGCCAATGAATAAGCCATCAACATGGGGAATGCTCTGATCTCTAAGCGCGTTAAAGAACACCAATTCAGCACCAGCTGCTTCAAGAGCCTCTAAATCATCGGGGTAATAAAACCCAAACGCCTCATCGCGCGGGATAGCAATTTTTACATCGCGGGTTTGTTTTTTCAACGGTGCAGCAAGCGGAACTCGGGCTCCTTTTTGAGCAATCGTTTTTAGTTTTTCAAGGTCGATAAACTGTTCTACAGCATCGCCAAGTGCATCGATGATTGGGTCTGCCCCTGAAACATCGCCCGGTGTTGTCAGTCCCAAATGCCGCTCATCAACGCTTAACGTGTCGCGCCGTGGAATGGAGCCAAGGATGTCTAATTGATTATACTGCTCAATCGCGGCGATCAGTTTTCCTTCATGCCGGGGACCGCCCGTCTTATTCAAAATGATACCGTCGATAGAAATGTCAGGATCAAAAGTTTGATAGCCATGGAGTAAGGGCGCGATGCCACGGGTCATGCCAACCGTATCAAGAACCAACACAATCGGTGCGCCAATTAGTTTGGCCAGTTGAGCATTTGAATCCGCACCAGTCACATCAATTCCATCAAACAAACCTTTGTTGGTTTCGATAATGGCGATGTCTGCACCGTTAATTTTTTGATCAAATAACGCTGTAATTTCCTCAGGCGTTTGGCTGTTAAAGTCGAGGTTATAGCAAGGGCGGCCCGTTGCTTGTTCCAGCCATAAAGGGTCGATGTAGTCTGGCCCTTTTTTAAAAGTTTGCACCTTCAATCCTTGCCGCGTTAAGGCGCGGGCAAGGCCAAGCGATACAGACGTTTTGCCCGAAGACTTTCGCGCCGCGGCGATGAGAATATGGGGAACAGGTTTGGTCATGGACTTTTGTTACATTCTTTTATGGTGTCATGCCAGCTCAACATACTGTCATTCCACAATACCCAGTTCGTCATTCCAGCGAAAGCTGGAATCCAATAACCCCGTCTGCCGTATCCTTGTAACTTGCGTAGTGGATTCCAGCTTTCGCTGGAATGACGAGAAGTGGAGGTGTGGATCAAAGCTCGCTTTAAGCTGCAGCGGGCACTGCTGCCTTATCACGCCCGTCCCACATGTCACGCGCCATGGTTTCAGCTTGCTCAATACTATCAGCAAGTTGCATTGTGCGCAGGGCAATCGCCAGCGATCCACAAACCGCTGCTTCGGCATATTCGTGGCTCAATGTGCCATGCCAAACAGCGGCCAGATCGTTGATGTCCATGCCTTCATCGGCAGCTTGGCGCGGGTCATCTAAAATGGCAGGCCAACGCTCTTCACTGATTTTACCATCATGCACCGACCACACTTCGCAAGTTTTACCTGGGCGGCGTTCAGGTTCCCCGCCATCACCGCGAAACACACACATGTGGGGTTGCTTCATCAACACCGCAGCATCTGCATGAATGTTCATAAATCCACGATGAAAAATACCGTTAATCATCACAGGTGCATTGTAGGGATTGAGCATGCGTGTAAACGAATGAACAGGAGAGCGCAGGCCGAGCACAGGGCGCAAGTTAATCATATTGTGCAACGCAGGGCTAATCACCTCAAGCGGCATGTAGCTAAAGTTGTTAGCAATGATTTGCGCTGAAGCCATATCATAGCTATCTGCAACCGGAATGCCCAATGCGGCTAAACTTTCGCGCGTATAAACGCGGCCAGGCGTGTGGCCTTCGGTGCCGTGCATAAACACTTTATGGCCATTGCGCGCAAGGAGAAGGGCAGAAAGAATGAACCAAGGCAATTGGCGTTTCTTGCCCGCATATGAAGACCAATCAATATCAACGCTGGGCATGCCATCGGGAAACTGCATAGATTTGCGGCTACCATTGGCAAAGCCAGCGATTTCTTCGCCAGTTTCTTCCATTAAGCGTTGCAGCATCAAGAAAGCGCCAGTTTGCTCAGGCTCGGTTTTCCCACTCACCAGCATTTCCATTGCTTCGGTGGCTTCATCAAGCGTGAGATGGCGCTGCTTTGTTTTCCCGCGCGCTAAAATCGCAATGAATTTTGAAAACGGATGATTTTCTTGCATTGTGGGCAGCCTTTCTTGTTCGATCTTCTACTCGTCATCCCTGCGCTTGTCACAGGGGTCCATTTCATGGATCCATTCCATTGAAACTTCCAAATGGCGAAATATCAATTTGTAGCAATTATCAGGCATGGTTTCCTGTGACAAGCACAGGAATGACGGTGATTGGCTTTTACTTTGCCTTTACAGCGTGGTGTGGGTCAAGAGCTGCATCGGACATATCCCTTGGCAATAATTTAAACGCCATCATGGCAAACACCACTATCAACAATGAAATCGCCACACCGCCAAGGCCCAATGCCGCTTCATAAATAGACGGCATATAGGATGCCACTACGCCATCTTGGAATGAGCTTGAAACTTCCATACCTGGGAACATCACCAGTGGATAAGCCTGACCACCAACAATGATGACATATAGCTGGGCAAAGCCACCAATAATAATCAACACAGAGGCCAGTGTTACGCGTGATGAACTTTCGCCTTTGTTAGGTGCAAATAACAACACCAATGGAAGAACACCACCGATGAGAATTTGACCAAACCAGAATAGTTTAGTGAAAATATTGCCGCTAAACAAAATGAACTCTTCAACGCCAGCATGCTCTGCCGCATACAAGTTGCCAAGGTTACGAACGGTGGTGAAGTAAAGCACTGCCGCTGCCATAATGCCCATTAACCGACCCATGCGCCATGTCATTTTTGAGCCAAGCAAATTGCCCGTGGCTTTGCCTGTGTACTTAACCACTAGAATGAATGCCGCCATACCAAATGACAAAGACATCGCAATAAACAACGGTGCCATAATCGCCGCATCATAACCTTGACGCGCAACCAACCAGCCAAAGATCGAACCCGTACCTGTGGTCAGTGCCAAGCGCCAGATAAACGCTAAAATGCCTAGTGGGCGTTTGTATTTTTCCATACCCTTAGCCATTTGCATATAAACATAAGCGCCAACAATAGCCATAAAACCAGAATACAAAATGATATTCCAAGCAAAGATAGATTTGAAGTTGTAGGTCGTAATCGCCACAATCATCCGATCAGGCCGGCCAAGGTCGAGCAACAACACAGCCAAACCACCAGCCAATAAAGCGAGCGCTAGAACGCCAGAAATCCGGGATAATGGCTTATATGCTTTTTTATTAAATACAGAACCAATCGAGGCAACATTGAGCGCGCCAGAGGCCGCAACAATCAAAAAGATCGCAAACACGTGTGGTAAACCCCAAACAATTTGGTTGGTCATACCCGTCACCACGTGGCCGTGATGCTCCACATATAAAAACGCAGCAGCGCCCGCAGCAATAAAGCCAGCAAGCAACGCAAGGGTTGCGTAAAACCCTTTGCCTGAGTTGATTGAGCTATAAGCGATCGGTAAAGCCATATCGACGTCCCTTAAAGGTTCTGGTAGCGCACACCGGTATCAAGACCAAGGTCAGCGCGGATTTGTTTTGTTGCGTAAGTAGCAAGAGTTTTAGCAATTTCGCTTTTGGGATCGTTTAGATCACCAAACATCAAAGCACCATGGCCCTTGGTTGCACAGCGATCAACACATGCTGGCTGGTCGCCGCGATCAACGCGATGTACACAAAGCGTGCAAGATTCAACCGTCCCCTTGCCACGCGGTGCGTGAGATTTTTGATCTTCAAGCGGCTCGTGAACAAACGAGCGAGCTTTGTAAGGGCAAGCCATCATACAATAGCGACACCCAATACAAATGTGTTTGTCAACAAGCACAATACCGTCAGCCCGCTTAAATGAAGCCCCTGTTGGGCAAACATCAACACATGGCGGATTAGCGCAATGCTGGCACATCACAGGAAAGGTTTGTTCAAAACCCGTTTTAGGATTTTTAATTTTTAACTTACGGATCCACTGTGAATCAACAGCAGGATTACCATCTAGCTTCCAGCCGTTTTCTTGCGAGCAGGCGGTAACACATTCGTTGCAATCTTCCGTGCACTTGTTCACGTCAATCAACAAGCCCCAGCGTTTAGTCGGGTCAACACCTTCGTTTGGTTCACGAGCCAAAGCAGGGTCTGGGTAGGCCATCAACGTAATACCAGAGGCCAACATGGCAGTTGTTACGCCTGCGCCAGCCTTTTTTAGAAAATCGCGGCGAGTTTTGTTGATATACTGATCTTTTAAAGAGATGTTGCTCATTGTGTAACACCCTCTTTTGCGTGATTAGAAAGAAAGTTCTTGAGGTTTTTAGCTTCATCCGTATTTGCTGCGAGTAAATTGGAATGAGCTGGAATTTTCGGAATGCTTGCAGAACCTTTTGGCGTTTCTGGTGTTGAGCGATGGCATTCAAAACAATCTAGTTTTACAGCAACAAACAAATGGCAAGAAGCGCAAAAATGTTTTGGATTAGACACTTTAATAGCTTTGTCTGCTTTATCTTTGGTGACGTGGCAATTGATACAGTTTTGCAGGCTGGAATCTTTGGTACGAATACCCTGACGCATGGTGCGATCCCGTTTGTGCTTTAAAAGTTCCATGTGATTGCGTCGCATAAAAGCGGTATCGCGAACACATTTGCCAGTTTTAGCAAAGTCGGGATCATGCACACATTTATTATCTGATTTTGGCAACGTAAATTGCGGCCCCCAAGATGGATAACCCGCCTGTGCTTTTTTCTCTTCAGCGTGACTTGTCGCTGAGCTAATGAGAAGAGCAACGGCGACCATGGCCACTGATTTAGCAGCCACTGATAAAACCTGTTTCAATTTTGCAAACATCGTTTGCTTACCTCTTTAGAGCTTGTTAGATCGCCCCGAGAAGCGTTCCTTCTCGGGGCTGAGTTTTTTGTTCTTTAATTAGATCTGGTTATTCACCAAGACCCATTTTGATATAGCCTGTTGGACAAACATCAGCGCAAATGTGGCAACCGATACATTTGTCATAGTCTGTGTCCACATAACGGCCAACAGTTGCAGCAGCTTTTTTAACTTTAAACACTGCATCTTGTGGGCAGAAAATCACGCAGTTGTCACACTCAAAGCACATACCGCAAGACATGCAGCGTTCGCCTTCAAGCTGGGCTTGCTCTTCTGAAAGTGCGATAATACGCTCTTCAAAGTTACCAAGCACGTTGTCAGCTTCGATGTGCACTTCATCACGGCGCGCCCGACCGATATATTTAAAGTGACCTTTAAACAATTCGTCATGCGTAATGATTTGTGCAGATGAGCGATCTTCATAGTTATGAATTGCACAGTCGTTACCATCAGTACCACGCATTGGGCCAATTTCGCACTGTTCTGGATCTTTGCCACGTTGGTGTAGCTCTTCAAGTAGATTGAAGTGATGCACGTCAATTTTAGGGCGTTTTTTGGGTTCTTCACCATCAAGAAATTCACCAATTGTATCAGCAGCAATGCGGCCATGGCCAATTGCTGTTGTTAAAAGGTGAGGGCGGATCACATCGCCACCGGCAAAATGCTTGTCTTTGCCTTTGACAGAATAAGTAGCATCTGTATCAACAAAGCCACGGCCATTGTCCATGTCTTCGATGCCAGTAAAGTCACCAAACTGGCCAATCGCTGAAATAATAAGATCAGCTTTAATCACCCGCTCTGTACCTTCAGTTGGCACTGGTTTCATGCCGTCCATTGTACAATCGCAAACTTTAAGGCCAGTCGCTTTACCGCTATCATCTTTGATAATTTCAAGCGGCATAACAGAACCTTGAATGTCCACGCCTTCACGCAGCGCATCTTTACGTTCGTGTTCAGCAGCTGTCATTTCCTCGATTGGGAACAATGAGGTCAGCGTTGCTTTAATGCCTTGACGGTCAAGCGTGCCAGTTACGTCATGAGCCGTAAAGTCAATGACTGTACCGTCAGGATGCTCTTTTTCCGCTTTTTTCTCGATATGTCCAATACGGCGAGCAACAGAAGCAACGTCGATTGATGTATCACCACCACCGATGACCACAACGTTTTCTACGGTGTCAGACAGTTTGCCTTTGTTAAAGTCATCAAGGAAATCAATACCATTGATACAGTTTTCTGTGCCTTCCCAACCTTCAATTGGTAGACCACGGCCGTTTTGAGCACCAATCGCCCAGAAAATTGCATCATAGCCTGATTCAAGATCAGAGATTTTAATATCACTACCAACAACGGTGTTGAGCTTAACGGTACAGCCCATTTCCGTAATACGGCCGATTTCAATATCAAGCATTTCGCGTGGAGTACGGTATCCAGGAATACCGTAACGCATCATGCCGCCAAGTTCGCTGGCCGATTCAAAAATTGTGACCGCATGGCCAGCAAGGCGCAAGAAGTATGCCGCTGCAAGACCTGCAGGACCGCCGCCAATAACAGCAACGTGCTTGCCAGTATCAGCGCCAGCATCGGGCAATTTAAAACCGCTATCGTTAGCAACGTCACCAACATATTGTTCAACCGCGTTGATGCCGACATAATCGTCAACTTCGTTACGGTTACAACCATCTTCGCAAGGCGCTGGGCAAACGCGGCCCATTGTTGCGGGGAACGGGTTTGCAGAAACCATGCGTTGGAACGCATATTCTTGCCAAGTCATGCCTTCAACAGGTGGTTTGTCCATGCCACGTGCAATGGCCAACCAACCACGAATTTCGTGGCCTGACGGGCAAGAACCCTGACAAGGTGGTGTTTTGTGAACATAAGTTGGGCACTTATGAGAATGATCGGCCTGAAAAATCTTTTCTTCAAGGTCCCAATCATCAGGCGTAATGCCTGGCTCAAACGCTAGGACAGTGTGCTTAATATCTTCAATATCGCTCATTTTCTTATGCTCTCCTTAAGCTGCCGATCCACGCGGTGGGCGTGGCGGCGGTGTTGGGGGGATCCAATCATCATCATCATCGTCGTCATCTTCAGGATCTTTAGCGCCTTCAAGTAGGATGGCGTTAGAAACCAATTGATGAACAGATAAGATGTTATCCATTTCAAAATCATATTTTGGCATTACTTTGGAAAATTGTGACTTACAAATCGCACAAATTGCCGCCATGTGGGTAACGCCATGTTCTTTCCGAACATTCTGCAAAGCAGTCATGCGCGGTGAAGCACCTTTTACCCGTAAATCCATCAAATCATCGGTCAATAGACCGCCGCCACCGCCGCAACAAACGGTTGCTTCTTTGATGGTGTCATCAGCCATATCAAAGAAATGGTTGCAAGTTGCTTTGAGGATGTTACGTGGAATTTCAAACTGTCCGCCTGGGGTATCGCCCATGCGCGTGGCCCGCGCCACATTACAGCTATCGTGATAGGTCAAACGATATTCATCATTGCGTGACTTATCGAATTTCAATTCGCCTTTTTCGATCAAGTCCCATGTGTATTCGCAAATGTGCATTGGTACAGGATAACGCGGATCAAGGAAGTCGAACGGGCCAGCAAGTGTATTTAGGAATGAGTAAGCAACGCGCCACGCATGGCCACACTCACCAAAGACAATGCGTTTAACGCCAAGTTCAAGTGCAGCTTGGCGAATACGCATCGAAACTTTGCGCATGTTTTCATACGAGCCAATGAACATACCAAAATTGGCGGCCTCAGAAGCAACAGATGAAACCGTCCAGCTCGCACCAGCGGCATGAAACACTTTGGCATAACCAAGGAAACCATCGATGTGTGGTTCTGCAACAAAGTCAGCGCTTGGCGTGACAAGTAAAATGTCAGCCCCTTTTTGGTCTAATGGGATTTTGATGTCCAGCCCTGTTTCTTCTTCAAGGTCTTCTTCAAAGCTTTCAAGCGTTGCTTTTAGCGCTTTAGTTGGGAAGCCAAGGTTGTTACCAACATCGTACACTTTACCAATGATTTCGTTACAATACTTTTGGCCCTTGCCAACCGTATCCATAATTTCTCGCGCAGCCATTGAAATCTCAGCCGTATCAATACCATAGGGGCAATACACTGAACAACGACGACACTGCGAACACTGGTGGAAATAATTATACCATTCACCCAGCACATCTTCGGTCAAATCGCGTGCGCCAACCAGTTTAGGCACATATTTGCCAGCGGTAGTGAAATAGCGACGATAAACCGAGCGCAAAAGGTCTTGGCGTGCAACAGGCATATTTTTAGGATCGCCTGTGCCCATAAAGTAATGACATTTGTCTGTACAAGCACCACACTTCACACAGCTATCAAGGTAAACCCGAAAGCCACGGTATTTGGTCAGTAGGTCGCCCATTTTATCGATAGCAACATCGTGCCAGTCATCGATCAGACCACCCGGAAACCCGAGTTTTTCTTGATGGTCAGCATTGGCTTCAAACGAATGCAGGTCTTTCATCGCGCCAGGTTTTAAAGCAGGCACAGCTAGTGGATCAAGATAGTCATCCACACTTGGAGCAGCCGGGGCGCTTGTTGTTATATCAGTCACGTCTTCAACCTCTCAAGTCAGCCTTACGGCAATCTCTTATTTTTCTAGCTCAGCTGCCCATGTCGAAATATGACGTTTCTCACGTGGATTATCGACCATGTTACGGCTGGGGCTAAAGAAAACACCTGGTGCATGCAGGAGTTTAGAAAATGGGAAAATTATCATCAGCGTTGCCACCAATCCCAGATGAACCAAAATTGGCAAATCTGTTGGCAACGGCTGCCAATCAAAATACATCAGTCCGAGGAAAAACTGTTTAACGCCGACAATATCTGTATGAGAAACAAATTTCATCATCAGGCCAGAAAAGCCGATGAAAAAAATCAAAATTAACATTAGATAATCAGAAGGGGCAGAAATATAACGAACACGCGGCACAAACACGCGGCGCAGGAACAAGCCAACAAGGCCGATCACCATGGCAAAGCCCGCATACATACCAAACGGCTGTATCCAGTTAACCCAAGTCCAGATTAACGCGGTTGTGTCAGTAAAATAACGGAAATGGCGCAACAGCACCAAGGCAAGGCCCGCATGGAACAACATGCCAAATACCCAAATCCATTTGTTGGATTTAAATAGGCTTTCAAACAACGCCACTTCTTTAAACATGCGAAACCACACACCACGTTTGGTGGTTGGCGCAGGCGTTGTGGGAATAACGAGAGGAGCAGGAGTAGACCAATATTGTTTGATGCGCACCAAAACACCGCCAACGATCGTTAGCGTGGCAACATAAAACAGAATAGCATAAATTGTCGTAAGCACGAGCCTCACCCCTCAACTTGGTCAAACAACCAAATTCTCACAGAATTTTTTTGTATAAGTCCTTCCGCCACACGCCTCAAAAAGAGGGGAGTGTAGCGGAAAGTTTTGTTTAGTTTGGCGAGCGTCAGGCACTCACCAATACGCAATGTATTAGATACAACCTGTTGGCTTAGGCAAACCAGCAATCTTACATGCTTGTTTAGCTGGGCCATATGGGAACAAAGTGTAAAGGTATTTGTTTGAACCTTTTTCTTTGCCCATTGTTTTTTTCAGTGCTTTAACAAGAACACGGATCGCAGGAGCGATTTGGTATTCGTCGTAATATTCGCGCAAGAAATTGACAACTTCCCAATGCTCATCTGTCATATCGATGCCTTCATCGTTGGCAAGAATAGCAGCAACATCTTCGTTCCACTGTGTAAGATCTGAAAGGTAGCCTTCCTCGTCATGTTCAACGGTAATACCATTTACTTCGTAAGCCATTTTTAGTCTCCTTTAAAAATTTGGCCTTCCAGCCACTTTCACAGATTTTCACCTGCATTCATTTTGCACCGCCACAACCGCGTGTGGTGCGATTACTCTAAAGCCAAGAATTAACTGCGTTGTGTTCAGCCGCTAGTTTGACGAACCCGTCATAACCAACAACGCTTACACCGTCAGCAATCTTGTCTTCACTAATTCCACGTGCTGCTAAATCAACACCTAGAACAAATACTGTTGCACCAGCAGCAGAAATTTGAGCTGCGGCTTTCGTGCCTTTGATCGCGCCATAAACGCCATCTTCAATCATCAGCACTGCGTCTGCATCACTTGCGTGAGAAAGACATGAGGCCAAATCGTTCTTTTGGAACGGTGATTTATTGACTGTATGTAAAATGCTCATCGTAAAATCCTCTTAGAAGCTCATTATAACGTCTTGATCGGCTAGAACAGCCTTCAATTCGTCGCGGCTAACAAGACGGATAGATGGTTTTTCAGCCCAATCATCGTCTTCATCTTCATAAACCAAGTCCATAAGGTCATCAGCGGTTAAGCCGCGTTCCTCAAGAGATTCTTTTTCAACATAAAGCTTCGTCACGTCATAATCGCCAAGCGCTTTAAACGCTGGAGAGAAATTTTTCATGCCAATGCCTTTGGTGTCTTGGTCTTTTGTCAGTTGGAATACACCATCATCCAAAAATGCCAATGAAACGTCTTGGTCAAATGCAGCACCAATCAACACAACTTCAAGTGCTTCAAGTGCATAAATTGTTCCATAAGGGGCTTTGCGGTTCATATACATGAACTTTTTGATGCTGCCGCCTTCTTCCATACCTTCACTCATGTGACTTAATCTCCAAACGTAACCAGGCGATCAGCCTGAATGCCAGCTTCAATCAATTGGCCAAGGCCCGAAATGCGGAAACCATCAGCAATATTATCTGCATCTTTGCCTTGACGCTTTGCTTCATTCTCATCAAGAATGCCGCGGCGTTGGGCTGCTGCAATACAAACAACCATGTCCAGATTGTGCTCTTTAGCAAGCTGCGACCAGTTGTTTTGAATGTGACGATCATCACCTGGTGGAACCGTAAGGCGTGTACCGTTATTTACACCGTCGTGATAGAAAAATACGCGGATAACTTCATGGCCCTGTGCAAGTGCTTCCTTAGTAAACTGGTAAGCACTGTCAGAAGCCTGATGGGTATATGGCCCTTCGTTGACGACTACTCCGAATTTCACTATGTCGTTCTCCTAATCGTTAGTTGTTATATGCGTTAATTTGTATGCTAAGATGTTCTAATATATGAATAAAATAATATAACGGTTTGGGTAAAAAAGGGGCCGCACGCTTTTATAATTAAGCCGCGTACGGCCACAAAATTTGCTTAGAAGTGAATATGTGCAGACATATTCATTGTATTACGAGCACCAGTCCAAGTATCAAGATGATGCTTAGTAAAGGCTAGGTTAGTCATTTCGAAGAAACGAGGCCAACCGATACGGTCGATCCACTCACCCATACGTTCAAAGTCTTTCGCGTCTTCTTTATAACACTCAAGAATTTTCTTAACGATGGCATTAACTTCAGGCCAATGCGGTGCATTGTTTGGCAAGTTCGCCACAACCAATTTATGGAAAGTTGGTTTTGAACGAGCGTTAGAGTGTTTACCACCAACCCAAATGGCCAGTTTAGTAGACTCTTCACCGTTAATTTGCATCGGTGGACAAGGTGGATAACATGCACCACAACAAACACATTTCTTCTCATCAACTTCAAGAGAAGGTTTGCCGTTGACCATTGCTGGGCGAATAGCTGCCACAGGGCAACGAGCCACAACAGATGGGCGCTCACAAGTTGCTGCAACCAAATCGTGGTTGATCTTAGGTGGTTTGGTATATTGCACGTTAATCGCAATATCGCCTTGGCCACCACAGTTAATCTGACAACATGATGTTGTAATACGAACCCGGTTAGGCATTTCTTCTTGAACGAATTCATCATGGACCAAGTCCATTAGACCTTTAACAACGCCAGAAGCATCGGTGCCAGGAATATCGCAGTGTAGCCAACCTTGGGTGTGAGAAACCATGGAGATTGAGTTGCCCGTGCCGCCGACAGGGAACCCGCCTTTGCCAAGTGCTTCAATCAATGGATCAACTTTTGACTGATCGGCAACCATATACTCAATGTTAGAGCGTGTGGTGAACCGAACGTGACCATCAGCAAATTCATCGCCAATTTCACAAAGTTTACGAATAGTATAAACGTCCATTTGGCGTTGTGTACCAGCACGTACAGTCCAAATCTCAGTACCATCTTTGGAAACGTGGTGCAAAACGCCAGGGCGTGGACGGTCATGCCAGTCCCAATTACCAAATTGATCCTTCATTACTGGATGCATGTAATCAAACGGATCGGGAACGCCTAGCTCATCTGGTTCGCGAGGTGTTGCTGCTGCTTCACTCATCTTTTTTCTCTCTTACTTTTTAAAAGGCTTTGCGTACAATTAAAGCATCACACGCAAAGCGCTTGTATTTAAGCTATTGATTTTGCTGCGTATTACTCAGCAGCGACAGTCAGGCCTGCTTCACGAGCTTTACGTTCGAAGTATTTATCAGCTTCATCAGTAAAGTCATCGGTACGAACATAACAAGAAGTCCGAGGATGATTGACCATGTTTGGATCTGGGTCGACATCAACAGCTTCCAAGAATGCAGGAAGACCGACACGGTCGATTGTTTCACCAACACGTTCATGCTCAAGCGCATTATCAGCAAAGAAATCGATGCATTCGCCAGCAAATTCGACGAGTGCTTCATAATCTTCATTTGTTTCAAGCTTGATAAACGGCTTGATAACTGTGCCCATCAAATCGCCAATTTTCAAAGCGCGTTTACCACCCATAAGGATAGAAGCACCTTTGTCATCGCCAGGAGATAGCGCTTTAGTCATCACGTTCAAACAGTGCATGCAGCGCACACAAGATTTGTTGTCCACTTCAAGTGTGTCATCATCGTTCAAGCTAAGTGCACGTGTTGGGCACATAGCAATAACTGAATCGATTGTGTATTTACGACCTGCTTTAGCGACGTATTTTTTAACTTCTTCTTGGTTGACTTTCATGTCATCGCGCCATGTGCCGATAACCGCAAAGTCAGCACGGTGGATTGCATTTACACAATCGTTCGGGCAACCAGAGAATTTAAATTTAAATTTGTAAGGCAAAGCTGGACGATGCATTTCATCGAGGTATTCATCGATGATGTCACGGTGAGCTTTTTGCTCATCATAACAAGACATTTCACAACGGGCATGGCCCACACAGCTCATTGCTGTACGAAGTGCAGGACCTGCACCACCAAGGTCAAAGCCCATTTTGTTTAAAGCATCAAATGCTTTTTGTGTGTTCTCAGTTGTACAACCTTGGAACATAATGTCACCAGATTGACCATGGAAGGCGATAAGGCCTGAACCATACTTTTCCCATACATCACACATTTCGCGAAGAAGGTCTGTTGTATAATGGTTGCCAGGTGCTGGCATAATACGAAGAGTATGAAACTCTTTAGAAGCTGGATAGTCTTTAGCAACTTCAGAAAAACGAGGGATAATACCACCGCCATAACCAAAAACAGAAACAGTACCGCCTTTCCAGAAGCCCATTTTCTTTTGGTATGAATGCTCAAGCTGACCCAAAAGGTCATTCATCATAGGTGCATAAGTCGCATCTTTGGTGTCGCGCAGCCTTTTAAGACCTGTAACAAAGCTCGGCCATTTGCCGCCCTCTAGTTGGTCTAGGTTTGGTGTTTTGTGATGACTATTATTAGCCATGGTTGGTATTCCCTTTTCCCTTGCCCAATATTTCAGGGACTGTCCGCAGATATATATGCCTGTCTAGCATTGCGGTTCGGTTGATGATAATTCTCGCCCACCATATTGGCGAAAATCATCTGATTGACATGTTTGGTGCTGATAGTATTCACCATTGGAAATATTTATATTATAAAATTCGAATATTGCAATATCAAAATTTTATGCCATTGTTCCCAAACTGTGGATTACCTCATCAGCATGGCTTATATTAGCATAAAAGCATGCTTTCCCCAAATTCACCTTGGAATGGTTGTGAAGTAGAAAAAAATGACTCTAAGTAATAATAAAAATGGCCAAATTCAGCCGAAACATGACATGTTTAGTGTGCAGTGCAGCAATGCTTATGACGCATGGCGAGAGCAGCGCTTAGGTGGTTATCCCGTAGCGTGGGATGAATCGATTGTCACACTAGCAGATATGATGAACCCTTCTGATACAGAGCTTTTACGAATTGTAAACTTTTGCGCCAAATACAACATGGCCATTTATGATTCTGCCTCTCAGGGTCAAAAGTTGATTCCACAAAAGGATATAGCAGCTGCATTAGCTGGGTTTTGTGCGCGCCTTGGTTTAACCTCTATGGAGCAGCATCGCTCTGCCCAACTTGGCGGGGTGGTTGCCATTGAAAAGAATGTTGGTGATGGCCCGTCTGATCGTCGCGGTGGTTACATTCCTTATACAGACAAACCGTTAAGCTGGCATACAGATGGCTATTATAACGCCCCTGTGGATAGAATCCGCGCCATGGTGCTGCATTGCCGCCAAGACGCATTAGAGGGTGGGGTGAGCGAATTGCTTGACCCTGAAATTGTCTATATCCGTCTACGCGATGAAAACATCGACTATGTAAAAGCCTTCATGCACCCACAGGCGATGATAATTCCTGAAAACACCGATCCACGCAGCCCGTATCGCCCTGATAGTGTTGGTCCTGTGTTTGAGGTGGATGAAAAAACCGGTGCATTACACATGCGATACAGTGCGCGCGCCAGAAACATAATTTGGCGTGATGATCCAACAACCTTAAAAGCGCGCGATTTTTTAACTGAAGTGCTTAAAACCGATCCTTTGATTGCCCGTTATAAGTTGAAATCTGGCCAAGGGGTTATATGTAATAATGTATTACACAACCGAACAGGGTTTATTGACGCAAGCGACGCAGGTGCCACTCGATTGCTGTATCGGATACGTTATAAGGAACGCATAAGGCGTGAACTTTAAACCCATATATAAAACCCAAAAAAAGCGCTAACAAATTTCAAAGAGGCAGGCAAATGGCAAAATTAAGTGATTTAATCATTTATAATCCCGATGTGGTTCAATTTAAGGGCTTACAAGAACTTGTGGCAAAGGCAGCCCAAGATGGTGTGATCTCCATGGAAATGGACGTAAAACCAGATTACGTTGACACCCCGCGCAATTGGGCTTGGTTGCTTGAAGGCAC
>JAMOMM010000058.1 GCA_027067085.1 Hyphomicrobiales bacterium | reverse complement strand
GCAAACGCGCGCACTAACCCACCCCTCATCGTCGGGCTTGTCCCGTTGATCCACGCTAACCCCGCGTTCAAAACCAACATACAAAGCCCGATAATGAGGGGGAGGATTCCCTGAATTTACCTTGCGGCGTTCGCTGCAATGACTGGTGGGTGATCGGGTGAAAATGTTGATATTTCAATTGTTTTGTACACAAAAAAAGCCGCGCTATGAAGCGCGGCTTTTGTAATTAGTATAGATTATACAGACGTTAAGCAGACTCTTTTTTGTCTTCTTGGTCTTCTTTTTTATCTGAATAGATCAACAATGGCTGGCCTTCGCCTTCGACCACTTCTTTAGTGATGACGACCTCTTGAACGTTTTCCATGCCAGGCAAATCAAACATTGTATCCAGTAAGATACCTTCAAGAATTGAACGTAAACCACGTGCGCCCGTTTTGCGGGCGATAGCTTTTTTGGCGATCGAGCTTAGCGCTTCTTCTTTAATGGTCAACAAGGTGTCTTCCATCTCGAACAAACGTTGATACTGCTTAATCAGCGCATTTTTGGGTTGGGTCAAAATGGTAATCAACGCGTCTTCGTCCAAATCTTCCAATGTAGCGATCACAGGTACGCGACCAACAAATTCAGGAATCAAACCAAAACGCAATAAATCTTCTGGCTCTAGTTCTTTCAACAATTCGCCAATGCCGCGTTCTTCAACTTCTTTAACTTCAGCGCCAAAGCCGATAGATGAATTATCACCACGGCTGGCGATGATTTTATCAAGGCCAGAAAACGCACCGCCGAGAACAAACAGAATGTTTGTTGTGTCAACTTGCAAAAACTCTTGTTGCGGATGCTTGCGCCCGCCTTGTGGTGGAACAGAGGCAACAGTGCCTTCCATCACTTTAAGCAACGCTTGCTGAACGCCCTCGCCCGATACATCGCGGGTGATTGACGGGTTGTCAGATTTGCGTGAAATTTTGTCAACTTCATCGATATAAATAATGCCACGTTGAGCGCGCTCGACATTATAGTCAGCGGCTTGCAACAATTTTAAGATGATGTTTTCAACATCTTCACCCACATAACCAGCTTCGGTTAGCGTGGTAGCATCGGCCATTGTAAACGGCACATCAAGAATGCGCGCTAAAGTTTGAGCCAAAAGCGTTTTACCGCAACCGGTTGGACCAACAAGCATGATGTTTGATTTTGCCAGCTCGACATCATCACTTTTTGCAGCGTGATTTAAACGCTTATAGTGATTGTGTACAGCCACAGACAAAACCTTTTTGGCACGCTTTTGACCAATGACATAATCATTGAGCACGTCGCAAATTTCTTGCGGTGTTGGTACGCCTTCGGTTGATTTCACCAATGAAGATTTGTTTTCTTCGCGGATGATGTCCATGCACAGCTCAACACATTCATCACAGATGAATACGGTTGGCCCTGCGATCAGTTTGCGTACTTCATGCTGGCTTTTGCCGCAGAAAGAGCAATACAGGGTGTTTTTACTATCGTTCTCGCTTGATTTGCTCACACGAGGTCTCCTTAAGCGTTGGTCTGGTCATTTCAGATCCGATCTGGTCAGATATGATCTGGTCACATACTATTTGGCCACTTTATCAGGCTTCTAAATTGTTTAATCTTCAAACTTATTACAAACGTAAGCAAAATTTATGCCTGATACGAGTCTTTTACAATCTTTACTGTGTCGCAGCATTGTTTTTACTATGCGACAGCATGACAGTGGTTGGTTAATCAAGCATTTATCAATGCAGTGGAAACAGTGTTTTCCCGCTTAAAACGACGAGAAAACACCAAAATTTGCAATTAATCTTTCTTTTTACCACTATCTTTTTTATCTTTATCACCATCCAGCTTTGGACGTTCGCTTACAACTTCATCAACCAAGCCGAACTCTTTAGCTGCCTGAGCGGTCAAAAATGTGTCCCGTTCTAGGGCTGCTTCAATATCGGACAGTTTTTTGCCCGTGTGTTTAACGTAAATTGCATTCAAACGAGCACGCAGTTCCAAAATCTCATTGGCTTGGCGTTCGATGTCTGATGCTTGGCCTTGGAAACCACCAGAAGGTTGGTGAACCATAACGCGGGCATTTTCGAGGGCGAAACGCATGCCCGGCTCACCAGCAGCCAACAATAGAGACCCCATAGAAGCAGCTTGGCCAATCACTGTGGTTGAAACAGCTGGCTTGATAAATTGCATAGTATCATAAATTGCCATGCCTGCCGTCACCACACCACCTGGTGAGTTGATGTACATAGAGATTTCTTTTTTAGGGTTTTCAGCTTCTAGGAACAAAAGCTGAGCCACAATGATGGTCGACATATGATCTTCAACAGGGCCAGTGACGAAAATAATCCGTTCGCGTAACAGACGTGAGAAAATATCAAAAGAGCGCTCGCCACGTGGGGATTGCTCAACAACCATTGGAATAAGGTTCATATATGTGTCGATGGGATTATTCATAATCTGCCTTTAATGCTTTTGCCTAAATACGGGTGATTCTCGTGTGCTTTAGAATCATATAATCAGTTGATCCTTTACATAAGGTTTCTATGGGGTGGTTTGCAAGGGGATGTGCGCATGGTTGCCGCTTTCATTATACCGCCTATACAAGTGACTATAATGTGCCGTCTTGAGACTGCTAATTGGCACCTTTGATGCAGATCATATTTTGCGGTGCCAATTTGCCTTAACCTCTTGACCATCCGCCAATTCATATTTGGGGTTATTTGGGCCTAGTTGGCGTCCCCTCATGCTCATTTTTATTAGGTGAAATTCATGGACTACGACATTATCATTATTGGTGCAGGACCTGCTGGTCTTAGCTTTGCGCGATCTTTGGCAGATAGCCAACTTAAAATTGCCCTTGTGGAGCGTTCTAGTAAAAAGGATTTAGCCGAGCCTGCCTATGACGGGCGCGAGATTGCCTTGACCCACCTGTCCCACCGCCTAATGAATGACCTTGGCATGTGGCAAACCATTGATAGTGAAAAAATAGCCTTAATCAAGAATGCTAAAGTTTCCAACGGCAACTCGCCCTACTCGCTGAATTTCGATCACAGCGAAACCAGCAAAGAAAACCTTGGGTTCATGCTGTCCAACAACGTTATTCGTAAAGCTGCTTATGACTCATTAGATGGCTTCGACAACATCACCCTTTTGACGGATAAAGATGTTGTGAATGTCGGGAGCAACGCATCGTGCGGCTGGATAGAGCTAGCTGACAAAACCAAGTTAAAGGCACCTCTTGTTGTTGCTGCCGATAGTCGGTTTTCAACCACGCGGCGTAAAATGGGCATTGCAACATCCATGCTCGATTTTGGCCGCACCTGCATTGTCTGTACAATGAAGGCCCAAGAACCTCATCAATACACCGCACACGAGTGTTTTCACTATGACCGAACGCTGGCAATCCTGCCGTTAAATAACAACGAAATTTCAGTGGTTATCACTCTGGCATCAGAAGAGTCAGATAGCGTTATGGCAATGCATCGCGATACGTTTGCGCGCGATATTGAAAAACGAATGAACAACAAACTTGGTAAGCTAGAATTGAGCAGCGAGCTTTTCGCCTATCCATTGGTGGCAACATTTGCGCATGACTTTTACACCAACCGCTTTGCTGTCATTGGTGATGCGGCGGTGGGCATGCACCCTGTTACCGCCCACGGTTTTAATCTCGGCTTACAGAGCGCCCACATTTTGGCAAAAGAAATAAAACAAGCGATCGACAAAGATGTGGACTTTGCCTCAACCTCTGTTTTGGCCCGTTACAGTTCTCAACACAAACGCATCGCCACTCCAATTTATCACGGCACCAATGCACTTGTGCGGCTTTACACCAACACAACGCGTCCAGCAAAGCTTGCTCGCAGCGTGTTGCTTCATCTGGGAAACATCGTCAAACCAGCAAAAGCAATGATTATGGATCAACTAACAGAAATTCGCGCCGAGAAAAGCGGGCGGATTTAAGGGAGGCTTACAAGGGGAAACAAGGGAGATTTCAACTCTCCTAACACCTAACTATCCCAACAC
>JAMOMM010000057.1 GCA_027067085.1 Hyphomicrobiales bacterium | reverse complement strand
TGTAATTTGAGCATCCATCACAAAGTTAATAAACGCATGTGCTGCATCTTTATTTTTAGAATCCACAGGGATCGCCATCATATCAAACCATTGCAAGGCACCTTGTTTTGGAATTGAGTAACCAATTTCAACGCCTTTTTTAGCTTCGCTCGCACGATCACGTGCTTGAAATACATCACCAGACCAACCCACAGATACGCAAATATCACCATTAGCTAGATCTGAAATATATTGAGACGAATGAAAATAGCGAACAAACGGTCGGATTTTCTCTAGCAATGCAGCGCCTTTTTCCAAGTCTTCTTTTTTGGTTGAACGCGGATCAAGACCAAGATAATTCATCGCAGCAGGAATCATTTCTGTTGGCGCATCTAAGAAAGAAATACCGCAATCTTTTAATTTTGCCGCATTTGCAGGATCAAAAACCAAGCTCCAAGAATCAGTTGGCGCTTTATCGCCCAAACGCTTTGCGACCATCTTGGTATTATAGCCAATACCTGTGGTGCCCCACATGTAGATAACGGCATGCTCGTTATCTTTATCGTAACTGGCCGCTGCCTTCATCAACGCTGGGTCCATGTTTTTCAGGTTTGGCAGTTTTGATTTATCAAGCTTTGCATAAACACCCGCAGCGATTTGGCGTTGCAAAAAATCTGACGTTGGCACAACCACATCATAACCAGAACTACCTGCAAGCATTTTAGCTTCAAGCACTTCATTTGAATCATAAACATCGTAAGTGACTTTGATACCCGTTTTTGCTTCAAACTTTTTAATAGTGTCTTCCGCAATATAATCAGACCAATTGTAAACATGCAGAACCTTATCGGCGGCATTAGCCGAGATCGCTGACATTGCCACGAATGCGGCGGTTGCTATTATTTTTTTCATTTTACTACTCCCTTTTAAAATTCAAGCGGTTTCCATATATGTATTAAACTCAAAATCACTCATTTGCTTGGCAAACACGCCGTGTTCTTGTTTTTTGCACGCGATGTATAAACCCTTTAACAGTGGCGAAAATACATTATCCAACGCACGACCATTTTCAAATGTTTCAATGGCATTGCCCCAATCTGTTGGCAAATGAACAGTATCTTTTCCCACTTCATCACCACGAACAGGTGCCACCGGGTTTCGTTTTGCTTCGATCCCATTTAGCGCTGCCCCAAGAACCGCAGCTAAAATTAAATACGGATTAGCATCTGCTCCTGCAACGCGGTGCTCAATCCGCCTCGCGACACACGGACCGCCAGGAATACGAATAGCCGCGTGGCGGTTTTCATATCCCCACGATACAATGCTTGGCGCATGACTATGGGGTTGTAAACGACGGTATGAATTTAAATGCGGCGCAAAAATAAGTGTCGATTGCGGCATTGCTTCTAACAAGCCAGCAACCCCCCAAGCCAATTCATCAGAACCTTTTTCGCTACCATCATCAAATATATTTTTATCATTTTCATCTAAAATAGAAAAGTGAATATGCAAACCATTGCCCGCTCTTTCAGCGTAGGGCTTAGCCATAAATGATGCAGATAAATTGTGTTTACGCGCGATGCCTTTAACAAGGCGCTTAAACATAAAGGCATCATCAGCCGCCTTCATCGCATCATCGCTGTGCAAAAGGTTTATTTCAAACTGGCCCGCACCACCTTCAGCGATTGCTGCATCTGCTGGAATATTTTGTAATTCACACGCCGCATACACATCACTAAAAAATGCTTCAAAATGGTCAAGTTCATCCACCGATAAAACCGCATTTGCATCTAGCCGCTTACCCGTTACAGGAGATAGTGGCGGTTGAGGTTTTGTTTCGGTTTTATCAAACAAGTAAAATTCTAGCTCTGTAGCCACAACTGGGCGCAAGCCTTTTGCTTTATAACGTGATAGAACCTGATCGAGCGCACGGCGCGGATCTGCCAGAAAAGGCTCACCTTCTTCTGTTGTCTGCCACAAGGCAAGCAACCCAGTAGGCTTTCCCATCCAATCAATCATTTGAATCGGGCGCTTTGTCCATTCTAAAATGCCGTCGCTATCACCCATTTCATAAACCAGTTGGGAGTTTGCAATATCATTGCCCCATATATCAACACTTGTCGTAGATTGAGGAATACGTAAACCGCCGCTTAGAGCTTTATCTGCTTGGGAAATAGGAATAAGTTTTCCACGCATCACACCGTTAAGGTCACACACGCCAACACGCAGCGATTCAATCTCGTGGTGTTGTTTCAACCAATCCAGCATTTGCTGCTTTTCAGCACTCATATAGATAGCCTAATTCATAATGTGATCACATTTTTAAAAAATGTATCACTTTAACTTCTGTTGTCAATACGATACTATAACCACAGATCAACCCCAGAGAAACACACAGAAAACCATATAGAGCCTGAGTACAATATTCAAATGCCCCACAGTCGATTGATATTACCTGAGATTAGCAAGTCAAAAAAAATGACGACACAGGAATATGCCTATCAACGACTGCGCCATAGCCTTATGGTTGGCAGCATTGCGCCTGGCATTCCCCTTACCATTCGTGGACTAGCCGCTTCACTGGAAACCAGCCCAACCCCTGTTCGCGAAGCCATCAGACGACTTAGCTCCAAGAACGCCTTGACCATTTTGGAAAACCGCCGCTGCGTTGTACCTGTTATGACCAAGGAGCGTTTTGCCGAACTTATAAAGTTTCGCGCCGCAACAGAAGTTTTTGCTGCCGAACGCGCCCTACCCTTTGTTTCTGACAAGCTGATTGATACACTTGAAACCATTGATTTTAGTATGGACAAGGCCGTCATTGCTAAAGATCGCGAAACCCTAATTATTCAAAATCAAGATTTCCACACCAGCCTTTATATGGCCAACCCCGACCAAGTCATCATTCCCACCATCGAAAGCATTTGGCTCCAGCTTGGGCCCTTTTTAAAAATTGCCTTGCAACATATTGGCGTTTTTTATGTGGTTGATCGCCACAAAGAAATCATCATTGCTCTACGTTCGAGAAACTTGAGCGCGTTAAAGCAAGCCATTTCTAATGATATTCACGATGCAGTTGGCCAACTTGACGAAGAGGCCTTAAAGAAAATTCTCTCATCTTAACGCTCAATTTTTGCCAGCCAAACAAGCGCTCAATGATGATGCCATATTGCGCAACAACTCAAAGTACAAATTCGGCCCGGCTTTCAGTTGTGCTCCAATCGGGTCTAAAACACTCAACCGCGCATCGCTTCCCTCACTGATAACGCGCACCATTTTTGGGTTAAATTGTGGTTCGGTAAAAATACACGTTACCCCTTTTGTCTTTACCCTTTGGCGAATTTCTTTCAATCGCTTTGCCCCAGGTGATCGATCAGGATTAAGAGCTATAAATCCTTGCGATTTTAAACCAAACCGATTTTCAAAGTATCCGTACGCATCATGGAATACCATGTACTTTCCTCCGCGCACTGGATCAACTTTTAACGCAATTTCCCTGCTCAAATTATCAAGCTGTTTTACCATTGTGATTGCATTGGCTCTGTAGAGTTTTCCATGTTTTGGGTCGTTTTTCACCAGAGCCAAAGCAATGGCTGCAACCATTACTTTGGCATTGTCAGGGTCAAGCCATATATGCGCGTTCTCACCATCTTCATGATGGCCCAACTCTTCATGCGTCTCCCCAATTAAACGCGTTAGTTTTTTTAAAGAGATCAACGTCACAATATCAGCTTTATTTGCCAGTGATTTGATCGGCGTTTCAAGAAATTTTTCTAATTGTGGCCCAACCCAAAACACCACGCTGGCGCCAGCTAAAGCACGTGCATCAGATGGTTTCAAATTATAGCCATGGGGCGAGCCAGTGGTTTTTATAATCAAATACGGCTCACCCACACCATTCATCACACCAGCCACAAGCGAATGAATAGGTTTGATCGACACCACTACCTTTATAGCAACCTTTGAGGACGCTGCTGCACTAAGTGAACTTGGAATAAACAATAAAGCCAACGCAAACAACGCTGGTAAAAAAAAACGCATTCTCATTAAATCATCTTTATGTTATATCATTACATACAAGCGTAATTTAATACT
>JAMOMM010000056.1 GCA_027067085.1 Hyphomicrobiales bacterium | reverse complement strand
TGGCCTGATACCATCATCACTAACACTGGCAATGTCAGATAGGTATTATGGGTTGAGCGTTGTTTGCCCATCACCCCAAATTTGACATCTGGCTTTTCACCAGCCAGTAATGAGGCGGTGATTTTCTTTTGGTTGGGAATGATGATGCCAAAAACATTGACCGCCATAATGGTGCCAATAAACGCACCGACATGCACAAGGGCGCTACGGCCTGAAAACACGTGGGTATAAAAATATGCCGCAGCAAGAATGAGCGCAAAAACGCACGCGGCAAGGAGCGGGGTATTTTTGCCAATCGGTGAGCGGCAAAGCGCATCATAAATCACCCAACCAACAATGAGGCTGGTGATTGAAATGCCGATGGCTTGCCATGGTTGCAGCGCCATAATAGCTGGATCAATAAGCCAAAGGTCAGCGTTTAGATAAAACTGCACGACCATCAATAAGAAGCCCGTAATCCACGTTAGGTAGGCTTCCCATTTATACCAGATCAAATCATTTGGCAGGGCTGCTGGTGCGTTGAGAAATTTTTCGACGTGATAAAAGCCACCGCCGTGAACTTCCCACGCGGTGCCGTAAACGCCTGCGTTCATTTTTGCGCGTTGCTTTAAGGAACGATCAAGGGCAACAAAATAAAATGAAGTGCCAATCCAGCTGATCCCTGCAATTAAATGAGACCAACGAATAATCAGATTTAACCAATCAACGTAAAAACCAGACATGAGAACCTCTTAATTTTGAGCCGTACTAAAGCATGTTACTTTTTTATGATTCAATTGGCATGCTTTAAGTCATTGTTTTGGCGCATGTCTTTATCCCAAAACCGGTAGCCACTTTTGGGAGACATGCTCTAGTGCCTGTAACATATCAGGTTGCAGACACAAAAACGCCGCCTGTAATAAACAGACGGCGCGTATTTGTTTGTTATTTGCTTAGTTTGTCATCGATACCTTTGACATACCATTTCATACCAAGGATCGCGCCATCATCAAGTGATTTGCCTTTTTCGCCAACCACGGTGCCGTCTTGTTTTGTGATCGGCCCCGCGAATGGGTGTATTGAACCATCGATAATACCGGCAACAGTTTCCGTTGCCATTTTCGCGACGTCAGCTGGCATGTTTTTAAATTCAGCCATGCTCACAGTGCCTTCTTTCATACCATCCCAAGAACTTTGGGTTTTCCAAGTGCCATCGATGGTCGCTTGAATTCGGCGGATAAAGTAAGGCGCCCAGCTATCGATAATCGCTGTAAGTTGAGCATTAGGGCCAAACTTGCTTTGATCCGATGCTTGGCCAAAGGCGTGAATGCCTTTTTCTTCGGCAATTTGCATTGGCGCAGCAGAATCGGTGTGTTGCAGCAATATGTCAGCACCTTGAGCCACAAGAACTTTGGCAGCATCAGCTTCTTTACCTGGATCAAACCAAGAGTTCACCCAAACGATTTTAACTTTAAAATCAGGGTTTACAGATTGTGCACCGAGCATAAATGCGTTGATGCCTGCAATCACTTCAGGGATTGGGAAAGAAACAATGTAACCAGCCACGCCAGATTTTGAAACCTTAGCAGCGATCTTGCCAGCAACGAAACGACCTTCGTGGAATTTAGCGTTAAAGGTTGTGACGTTTTTAGCGGTTTTGTAGCCAGTTGCGTGTTCGAATTTCACTTTCGGGAATTTCTTAGCCACTTTCAACGTTGGGTCCATATAACCAAATGACGTTGTGAAAATGATGTCACAGCCAGAACGGGCAAAGCGTTCGATTGCACGTTCAGCGTCAGGGCCTTCTGCTACATTTTCAACAAACTTTGTTTCAAGCTTATCTCCGAAATGCTTTTGCGCTACTTTACGGCCATTGTCATGTTCGTATGTCCAGCCAAAATCACCAACTGAGCCAACATAGACCCAACATGCTTTGGTTTTTGCAGCAGCTTGAACGCTGGTTGCTGAAAACGCTGCCATTACGGCGGCGGCGGCAATTGCCATTAGTTTGATTTTCATTTATTTCTTCTCCTTGTTAAACGTTACATCTTTGATGCATATTTTTGTTGTTCTAGAACTTGTATAGCGGTTTTAACGATCAGGCACAAAGGGCTGGCCGATCATCGCGGGTGAGTTGATTTTTGTTAGCACACGATTTTGCGAAATAACAACCAATGCAACAATAGTCACCAGATAAGGCAATGATGACAGCAATTGCGATGGAATACCAAAACCAAGGGCCTGTACATAAAGCCCCATAATCCACACCATGCCAAACAAATATGCACCGACCATCAAACGGCGTGGCAACCACGAGGCAAATACAACCAACGCTAAAGCGATCCACCCGCGCCCTGCGGTCATGTTTTCAACCCATTGCGGGGTGTATGCAAGGGATAAGTAAGCCCCTGCTAAACCTGCGCATGCCCCGCCAAACAAAATGGTGCCGTAACGAACCCGTACCACATTATAGCCTAAGGCGTGGGCTGAGTTATGATTGCCGCCAACAGCGCGAATAATCAACCCTGTGCGGGTTTTAAACAATACGTATGTAACGCCAAAAATGAGCGCGATTGATGTATAAACGAGAATATCTTGCCCAAAAAATATTTTTCCGACATAGGGCAAGTCCGTTAAGAACGGGATATGTAATTGCATAAGCTTAACACCAGGAACGCCAACAAAGCTTTCTCCAATCAAACCAGAAATGCCAAGACCTAAAAGCGTTAGGGCAAGCCCTGTTGCGACTTGGTTGGCAATAAAAGTTTGCGTCATAACAGCAAAAAGAAAACCCATGAACATGCCGCCAGCAATCCCTGCGACAATACCAATAGAGGCAGAACCAGTAACATAAGCTGCACCAAATGCACTGACGGCCCCCATGACCATCATACCTTCAACGCCAAGATTTAACACGCCTGATCGTTCAACAACCAATTCGCCAATGGCGGCTAATAAGAGCGGTGTCGAGGCGGTTATAATTGTTAAGATGACAGCTTCCATAATCAGCCCCCTACTTTTATATTTGACGATGATGGCAAAAGTTTTACGCGGTATAAAATCAGCGTATCGCAAGCTAGAATAAAGAACAGCAACATGCCTTGGAACACTTGTCCGATGCGCGCTGAAATGCCCAAAGACATTTGAGCCGCTTCCCCACCCAGATAGGTTATCGCTAGCATGATGCCCGCAAAAATAACGCCGATTGGATTCAACCGACCGAGAAACGCAACAATAATAGCGGTAAAACCATAACCTGGAGAAATCGTCGGCTGTAATTGACCCGATGGACCTGCAACTTCACTTATGCCCGCAAGCCCTGCCAAACCACCAGAAAGCATCAAGGCGAACCACACTGTCTTTTTTGGTGAGAAGCCTGCGAACATGCCTGCGCGCGGGGCATTGCCCATAATTTTAATCTCAAATCCTTTGAGGCTTTTCTTCATCATAAAAGCCAAGGCAAGGGCGGCGATGATGGCCAATAAAGCACCAAGATGCACCCGTCCCTCGCCAAAGGTGGGTAACAGTTGCCAGCCTTCAAAAGATACTGACTTTGGAAAATTAAAACCATTAGGGTCACGCCAAGGTCCGCGTACCAACCAATCACCCAAGTAGCCAGCGACATAAACCAGCATCAGGCTGGTTAAAATTTCATTGGCATTAAAACGGGTTTTGAGCAGCGCGGGAATGGCCCCAAATAGCGCCCCACCAACCACGCCTAACACCAACATTAACACCAGCGTCATCGGAGATTGCCAGCCTGTGAAAAATATTGGCACCATAGAACCTGCCAAAGCCCCCATAATCAATTGGCCTTCGGCACCAATGTTCCAAACCTTGGCTTCAAAGCAAACGGCTAAGCCCACCCCAATCAAAATTAACGGTGCAGCCTTAACGATCAATTCTTCGATAGACCAAGACGTGGTCAGTGGTTCGATAAAGAACACATAAAGCGCACTCATCGATTTAATGCCACTTACAACTAATAGCTCTCCAGTGGTCAACGCATCGGTATTGGAAAACATTTCACGTGCCGCAAAAATAATCGCTCCAAAAAACACCGTAAGACCAATGGCCAGAACAGGCGATAAAAGTGCCATCTTTTTAGATC
>JAMOMM010000055.1 GCA_027067085.1 Hyphomicrobiales bacterium | reverse complement strand
AGGTGCCGCTGATCGCTCGTACGGTATTCAAGTGGCAAAACTTGCTGGACTACCTCAAGCTGTTACCACACGGGCCGCCCAAGTGCTGGCTGAACTTGAAGAGCAGCGTTCAGAAAATTCTGGCAACAACACTATTGATGATTTGCCGTTGTTTAATGCTCCAATGCCTGATGCGCCCATATCTACCGTGAATAAACCGAGTGCCGCGCTTGAAGCGTTAGAAAAAATATTTCCTGATGAGCTGACCCCAAAGCAAGCTCTTGACGTTCTCTATGAGTTAAAAGAAAAGTTGCAAAATGACGATGATTGAAACACCGCAAAATGTAATTGAACAAATGGCAAAAGAGCACGGCGTTACGGGTAGTAAATTTCGACCTGCACTGCTGAGCGCTTTTAAAGACCTCATCAAAACAACGCGGAAAAACCTTGAAACACAATTGGCCGCTGACAATGAGGGCACTAAATGCGCGGTTGATTTATCAAACTTCCAAGACGATTTAATCATCGCTATACATGACTTAGCCATCACCCATATTTATCCATCAACCAACCCGTCAACATCTGAGCATTTGTCAATTGTTGCCGTGGGTGGTTATGGCCGTGGGTCGTTGGCGCCCGGTTCTGACATCGATTTGTTGTTTTTACTGCCCTATAAGCAGACCGCTTGGGGTGAAAGTGTTGTTGAATATATTTTATACTTCCTGTGGGATTTAGGCTTTAAAGTTGGACACGCCACCCGCAGTGTTGATGAATGCATTCGCTTGGCCAAAAGCGATGGTACGATTTTAACCTCGGTGCTGGAAGCTCGATTGATTTGCGGTGAACAAATATTGTTTGATGAGTTGTCGGACCGCTTTGATAAAGACATTGTGGCAGGTGGTTCGCAAGCCTTTATTAAAGACAAATTGGAAGAGCGAAATGATCGCCACATGCGCTCTGGTGAATCACGTTATTTGGTTGAGCCGAATGTGAAGGATTCAAAAGGCGGGTTACGTGATTTGCATACGCTTTTTTGGATTGCAAAATTTGTTTACGGGGCAAAATCTTACGAAGACCTCGTTGCCTCAAAGGCCTTTTCGAAAACCGAAATGGAAACCTTTAATTATTGCGAAGAGTTTTTATGGACGGTGCGGTGCCATTTGCACTTCCTTGCTAATCGCGGTGATGATCGCTTGAGTTTTGATAAGCAATCTGACGTTGCAGCGTTAATGGGTTTCAAGTCTGACGGTCGGTTAAAAGCGGTTGAGTTTTTCATGCGACAGTATTTTCTTGTGGCTAAAGAGGTTGGCGATCTTACCCGTATTCTTTGTGCTGTTCTGGAAGAAAAAGAGGTGAAAACCCTGCCGCGTGTAAACGAGTTTTTGAAAATGCTGACGGGGCGCGGCAATCCTGTAAAAGGTATGGATGCCTTTAAAATGGATGGTGGGCGGTTGACATTTTCACGCACTGATATTTGTCGTACAGACCCTTTGACCATGCTACAATTGTTTGAAGTATCGGCTCAAAAAAACTTACCAATTCACCCCAAAGCCTACAAAGCGGTACACCATTGCCTTGATGCAATCGACGATGATTTACGCGAAAACAAAACCGCCAATGCCTCGTTCATGACCATGCTTTTAGACACGGATGATCCAGAATCAATTATTCGCCGTTTGAACGAATCGGGTATTCTTGGCCGCTTCATTCCTGAATGGGGTAAGATCGTCGCGATGATGCAGTTTAACATGTATCACCATTATACGGTTGACGAACATTTGCTGCGTGCCCTTGGCATTTTGGCCAAAATCGAAAATGGTGAATTAAGTGACGACCACCCGATGGCAAGTGAGCTTATCAAATCCCTTAGCCGATCTTCACGACGCATTATTTATATGGCCGTTTTCTTGCATGACATTGCAAAGGGTCGCCAAGAAAGTCACTCGATTGCAGGTGAACGTGTGGCGCGCGAATTATGTCCACGCCTTGGCATGACGGCAACGGAAACCGACACAGTTGCATGGTTAGTGCGCCAGCATTTGGTGATGAGTGAAACCGCTCAATCTCGCGACATCAATGATTTTAAAACCATTTTAGATTTCACCGCCATTATGCAAACCCCAGAGCGATTAAAGCTTATGCTTATTCTCACCGTGGTTGATATTCGCGCCGTTGGGCCTGGTGTTTGGAACGGTTGGAAAGGTCAATTGCTGCGGACTTTGTATGAAGAGGCCGAGCCTGTTGTTTCTGGCGGGCACAGCCGCATCTCGCGCACCAACCGAATTAAAACTGCGCATGAAGAATTTAGAAAAGTGGTAACGGGGTTAAGTGATGCAGAGGTCGAAACTTATATTGATCTTCAATACGACCCATATTGGCTGACGCTCGATGCGCAAACTCAAGCCAGCCAGGCCTTATTTGTGATGAATGCTCAAAAGGAAAACAAGCAAGTTGCCGCCCGTGTTCAGACCGATGAATTTAAAGCCATCACCGATGTCACCATCATGGCACCTGACCACCCGCGCTTGCTTTCATTGCTCACTGGCGCATGTTCGGCACTTGGGGCTAATATTTCTGGCGCACAAATTTTTACCACATCAAAAAGCGTCGCTTTGGATACCTTATTGATTCAACGCAGCTTGGATGAAGAGGGCGAGAAAGCACGCGGTGAGAAACTATGCGCGCTTATCATTGACCTTTTGCATGGCGATCAGCGCCTGCGTGATGTGCTTGAACCCAAGCTAAAACCCAAAGCAAAACTTGAACCGTTTTATGTGGAACCACGTGTGGTGATTGATAATGAATCATCAAACATTCACACGGTGATTGAACTCACTGGCCTTGATCGCGTTGGGTTGTTGCATGACCTTACCGAAGCTTTGTTTGAACTTAACTTAAACATCGCATCGGCTCATATCACCACTTATGGCGAACGCGCTGTCGATGTGTTTTATGTCAGTGACCTTCTCGGCGACAAAATCATACGCGACACAAGACAAGAAACTATTATGACCACGTTATTAGATGTTCTAGCCGATCCATTTTCAGACAAACTGGAAGAAGCGAGCTAAGCCATGTCGATCATCAAATCAGCCGCAACAGTTGGCGGGTTCACCATGATAAGTCGCGTGCTTGGTTTTGTACGCGATGTACTCATTGCTGCGCTGGTTGGCACAGGGCCGATTGCTGAGGCTTTTGTTATTGCGTTTCGCATTCCCAATTTGTTTCGTCGGCTTTTTGGCGAGGGCGCTTTTAACGCTGCCTTTGTTCCCCTGTTTGCCAAACAGCTAGAGCATGAAGGCAAGGAGCCAGCGGTGCGGTTTGCCGAAGAGGCGCTTGCGGGACTGGTTTTAGCGCTGCTGATTTTTTCAGCCATTGCCGTCACCTTCATGCCAGCTCTTGCCTACCTTCAAGCGCCAGGGTTTGCCGATGACACCGCCAAATTTGACCTTACCGTATTGATGAGCCGTATTGCTTTTCCCTATTTGGCCTTCATGTCGGTTACAGCAATGCTTGGCGGTATTTTAAACTCACTACATCGTTTTACAGCGGCCGCTGCTGCACCCGTGTTACTCAATGTCATTATGATCGCCGTTATGTCCGTTCTCACCTTTGGTGGTTGGAAGGCAGATGCACAGACAGGCCAGATTATGGTGTGGGCCGTCAGTGCAGGTGGTTTGGCACAACTGGTTATGTTGTGGATAGCCGTGCGGCGGGCGGGAATAAAACTACGCTTTGTTCGCCCTAGATATACATCGAAAGTTCAGCGTTTGGTTCAACTTGGCATTCCTGGTGTTATTGCTGGTGGCATTGCCCAAATCAATCTGGTTATTTCAACGGCATTTGCTTCCATGCAAGATGGCGCGGCCCCGTGGCTTTATTACGCTGATCGGGTGTATCAATTGCCGCTTGGCGTTGTTGGGGTTGCCATTGGTATTGTTCTGCTGCCTGAACTATCTCGCCAGTTACGCGCGGGTAATTTAGCCGCTGTTGATGAGAGTCAAAATCGCGCCTTAGAATTTTCCTTGTTGCTCACGATCCCTGCCGCCATTGCGCTTATGGCAATCCCGCGCCCTATCATTCAAGTGCTGTTTGAGCGTGGTGCTTTTAATGCT
>JAMOMM010000054.1 GCA_027067085.1 Hyphomicrobiales bacterium | reverse complement strand
TTTGTTGTGCCAACACCAGCAAAGAAACGACAAGGATTGAAAGCATCCATTTTGTTTTTGCGATTATATTTGTCATACTCTTGCCCATTACGTTGGTTTGATAAGAATTAGTTTTGAATATTTTCATCGAACTGTTTTCTACTTAGTTGCGGCCGAAAGGCTTTTAACGCCGTAGCGATAAACTTTAACTTCATTGCCGCTGCCACCTTTTGCATATTGTGGCGCAAGCGTTGGGCCATCATCACCCATTTTTTTCGTGCCAATATCAGCTAATGAGCGAAGAATTAGCGTAAGCTGACCTGTGGTCTCTACTTTGGCGAGCACTTCTGCTTGCTTTGGTTCCAACTCCAAAGTTGCAGTCTTACCAACAACAACCTGTTCACCATCTTTGGTTTGTTTAAATGTTTGATCGACAGCAAGAACTTTTACGTTGCCAAGGACGCGCTCTGAAATCGTTACAGCTTCTCCTGAACCTTCAAAGGTTTGCTTTCGGGTCACTAAAACATCAACACGGTCATTGGGAAGAATAAACCCACCAGCCCCTGTTGCAGCAGAAATACGAACTGAAATTGCTCGACGGCCTTTTGGCAAAATTGCAGCCATAAAACCATTTGATCCTGGCTTTACGAGCTTTTTGCCGTTTACAGGGTCACCTTTAAACAATTGAATGCGGGCCCGTGCATTGATAAAGTCTTTGCGGCCATCAGGACTCTTTGCCTTGGTAATCATACCGTCAAAAACTGAGTCTTTTGGCCATTTTTGCCAACCAATAGTTTCACGCGTAATGATTTCACCCTGTGACATTGCCTTTTTGACAACCAGCACTTGGGACATCTTGGTTTCTTTCACCTTAACAGTCTGTTGCAACGCAGGTGCTTGGCGTGGCTTTATAAGACCCTTGACAAGAAACGCTGCCAATCCCGCCGCACCAAGTGCGACACCGAGATATATGAACCTACTTTTACTCATTTTGTATCCTGACTTACTCTAAGCGAACTCGCCGCTAAACTTCTTAAATCGTACTATGCGTTTGCAATCGTCAAATTATGGTTAACCAAATGCAAAATTATTAAATTCATTTTTAAGTCTGCTTTTCATAAGATGCTTTGCATCCACCAAGTTGTTGGAAAAACAATCACTCCAGCTGCTGCAATGGCAATGCCATAGGGCAATTGCAATTTCTTTTCTGCTAAGAACCCTTGGGCCCAAGCAAAACCTGCATGGTCCTTTTTCGAGGCCAACCATTTCCATACGGTCAGGGCCAAACCCAGCAAGCCGCCAGCAATTACAACGTATACGGAGAAATTAAACATGCTATCCCAACCGATCCACAACGCGCAAGCAGCAAGCATTTTTGCATCACCACCACCAAACACCCCAAAGGCAAACATGATGTAGGCAACAACAAAGGTCAAAATGGCTGCAACAACGTGCCAGGCAAAAATTTCCATCGGCATATCGGCCATAATCACAAATGGGATTACAGAGACTGCAATAATGAGGTTGAGCCAATTTGGAATCTTCAAGGTGAAATAGTCACTAACGCCAGCAACCATAATCAACAACGGAAAAACCGATAATATAAGTGTGTCGTACAAACTCTCTTTCCCCAAGCCTGTAACATCTCAATGATGTTTTCTCGGGGAACAGAATCACATGATTGTAGTAAATAGCTGGTTAATGTTCGAACAATTAGAGACCGTTTATAAAAACAACGTCTAAAGGTGCACAGATACCAGTCATACATCCGTGATTTTCAATTCTACAAATGCAAAAAGCCGCTGGAAATTCCAGCGGCTTTAGGGAGCCTCCCTGTATTATTCATATAGTCGTAGACTCAAACCGAACTATACATATCTTGTACCAAAAATTATTCGGTCATTGATGTCGCAAGTGTACCGAATGTTCCAGTAATTGCAGCGTTGATTGCTGGCATTGCAGCAACAAGCGCAAGGCCTGTAGCAGCGGCAATTAGGCCGTACTCGATTGCAGTCGCGCCAGATTCGTCTTTCAACATTTTGAATAGTTTAGTCATAATATTACTCCTTAAAAAATACTAACTCATTTAGACAACACATGATTGAATGCAAATGGTTTTAAACCATCGCCTCAACCACGTCCGACTTTATGGGTCGCGTCTTAACAAGCGGTAAATTGATAAGTAAATCTGGGTATATCTATCGCCGTAGTATGAAACTTGGTTAAGTTATCGTTAAGAAAATATTTCAACACTTTCACTACTATTTTGCTTTCAAAATAAGCCACAAAGCCTAACCAGATTGTTTGACGTTTTCAATTCTACAAATGCAAAAAGCCGCTGGAAATTCCAGCGGCTTTAGGGAGCCTCCCTGTATTATTCATATAGTCGTAGACTCAAACCGAACTATACATATCTTGTACCAAAAATTATTCGGTCATTGATGTCGCAAGTGTACCGAATGTTCCAGTAATTGCAGCGTTGATTGCTGGCATTGCAGCAACAAGCGCAAGGCCTGTAGCAGCGGCAATTAGGCCGTACTCGATTGCAGTCGCGCCAGATTCGTCTTTCAACATTTTGAATAGTTTAGTCATAATATTACTCCTTAAAAAATACTAACTCATTTAGACAACACAGTTTTCGAACGCTGTAGTTACTGTTTAAATTTTTCAGCTTCATGCTCGTCCTTAACTACAAACGAACCTATGGCCTGGGGTTTAACAACTGGTAAATTAGAGCTTGAAACTTCACTGTTTTGGCCAATACGCAATTGTATGGTTAAAAATTTATTTCACTAAAAAATCAAATTTTAAACACCCCCTCGGTTTAAACTCAACATCAAACAGCCTTATATAAAGTGTCGGATTATCCTGCACAAAAAACGCATTGAAAAGGTTGCTATCATCAACAAAAAATTATGTTTTCTATAAAACCTTCTCAACGTAACACTTCATTCACCAATTTCAGGTGATATTGTTTTAATTAGAACGTTAGTATGTTTCAGGAGCCAGGAAATGTTTCACCCTGCCAATACCCTTTCCCTTACGCACTCAGCTCGTCGTATGGTCCATGTAGCTGCAATTTTACTTGCTGCATTTTTTGCAACAACTCTTGTTGCAACAAAAGCACAAGCAGCAAGCAATCTTACGATTGTTGCAGATAGAGCCCAAATAATTCGCATTGCTGGCGAAATCTCTAGCGTTATTGTTGGCAACCCAGCTTTTGCCGATGTCTCCGTTCAAAAAAAGTTTCTGATCGTTCACGGTCGCAACTTTGGTCAGACCAACATTCTCATTTTAGATGAGAACGGTGAAACCTTAGCCGATTTAAACGTGACAGTTATCAAAGGCCCTGATCGTAATATTTCAGTTTATCGTGGCGGCCAAAAAGCCTCATATGCGTGCGCGCCCAAATGTGAAAGCACGTTGCAAGTTGGCGATTCCAAGCTATACTTTGAAAGTGTTAATCAAGCTATCGCCACTAAGATGGATCTAGCGCGTAGTGCTGGTAAATTAACAACCAAGTAAACGATACACTTTAGTTTATTGCAAGCACGTTCAGAAATGAGCGTGCTTTTTTCATTTTATGGACATAATTAAGCAAGGTTTACCAAACCTTACCCCTATTTTGGCTTTTCATTCAAATTAAAAAAAACAGTAGTTGATTAAAATTTGAACTATATTTTTCATAAGCTGGCAGGTTGTTTTTGATACAAGCATTGTAACGGCTGCGTATTTGCATAAGCGATTTTTGCAAGGTTTACTGCAGTGATACAATGGGAGAGCGGAAATGATGATCAGCGTCAACAGGCGAATTAAACGCCTTATGAACTGCTTCAAACGATCTGACGATGGGGTAACAGCAGTAGAATTCGCCTTTGTTGGCGGACCATTTTTCTTTATGCTTTTTGCGACATTTGAATTTGGCATTATGTTATTTGTTGAATATGCACTTGCACAAAACATCGAAACAGCTGGGCGTTTAATTCGCACAGGCCAAGTGCAAATGGGCACAAATGGTCACCAGTCCACATCAGACTATTTTAAAACTCAAGTTTGTGGAAAGCTAAATACTGTTCTTGATTGTTCATCCAACCTTTATGTTGATGTTCGAAATTT
>JAMOMM010000053.1 GCA_027067085.1 Hyphomicrobiales bacterium | reverse complement strand
TCAGCGATTGACCACCACCACGCGGGTGCCACCTGCACAAACCATCGGCATTGATGTTAATAACTGGTCTGATTTTGATGGCTTTGGTGGACCTGGTAACGGCACCGATGCCGATCCACAAGCTCAAAGTTTTGCATTAATTGAACCGCGTATGGTGATGGCGGTTGATTGTGAGTTTTGTCAAAAGGGAGATCCCAGCAAAGGTGTGTTGGTTCAACTTGTTAATATGCGCGATGGCGATCCAACGACCGAGGTTCACACAGAAGATTATGTGAATATGGCCACGACTGTATTGAACGAGTGGACGCGGGCAGAGTTTAAATTACCAATATATTTAACCGCCAATCGCCTGTATGCCAGCGTTTTTAAAACCGATGACGATCTACATTCAATCGCCATCGCAAACATTGGTGAATATGACGCTGACAAACAGCAAACCGTTTCGCGCCAAGCCTATAATGTAGGTAATCGCCACTCTGCATCAAATGCAAGATCGTGGACTCACCATCAAAAATCCGATGTAAAATTTCAAATTGTTGCGGCAAAATTTGGCCCACTGACAAAAACCATCGAGCTTGGCACGAAGTCGGTCACTAATATGTCTGACATCTTAATCCGCGCCAGCGTTTTAACGCCAACTGCCCAAACTCGCTGTTGGTTTGAGGTTGAGTTGGTTGGTATTAATAAAACCCATAAATTAGAACCAAATACAAACCTTGAATTGAACACCGCCTATTCGGGCGATGTGATCGTGCGCGCTGTATTGTCTGGCACCGAAAAAGTAGCGCCTATTTTATACCCTGGCATCCGATTGATTGAAGGTCGGATCAGATCAAACGGTACTTATGTGTCCCGCGCCTTTGACATTGGCTCAGCGGCTAATTTGTTTGGTTTTATTAAAACCAAACTTCCTTCAGGTTCTACTTTATCCGTTGAAGTTGATGCGGTCGATGGCAATTGGCAAGCCATGACAGAAGTCTCAAGCGCTTTAATCAATGAAGGTTGGACTGAAAAGAAGTTTGCCAAAAACCCTTATACAGCCAATCCAAAAGGACGGCTGAAAATCACTTTAACAGGTGGGCCAAATGCTCGCCCTGCGCTCACCGATCTGCGCGCAGCATCAATATAGGCAGGTGTTAAATGACAATTGAAAACACAACAGCGAATCAAAGCTACCCGCTGCCAAACGCATCAAATATTCTCTCTGAAGATGTGTTGCGATTGATTGCTGCTATTCAAGCTATAGATGCCGATCTGGCTCAAGTTGTTGCTCAATTGGCAGGCCTTCCCACATCGGGGCATACACACTCATTGAGTGACGTTATTGGGTTAGTTGAAGCATTAAGTGCAAAAGCTGCCAGCGATCATGAGCATAGCTTAAACGCATTAACCGATGTCGATACTTCATCAAGCACAACAAATCAGTTTTTGATGAAATCATCCACAGATTGGATACCTGCCGCCTTGGCAGCTAGCCACATTACAAGTGGGACTTTTCACGCTGATCGCATTCCAGCGATTACAGAAAGCAAGTTACCAAGTTATCTCGCAGCGAGTGTAATCGCGGCAAACACGGAAAAAATTTCATACACGGATGCAGCTACAGTAGCAGCCAACGCCTTAAATATAACCGCGTTACAAGAGGATGCTTACCAACAAGGTACGGCTATTCCAGCAAATGCCGACCTTAACGATTATGTTACAACGGGCTGGCACCACCAAAATAGTAATTCGAACGCAGCATCTGGAAGCAACTACCCTAATGGGGTCGCTGGACTATTAGAAGTCTACAATATTGTTAATATGACTTACCAAAGATACACTGAATATTCTGGCGCTGGTGGCGATCATGTGTGGATTAGAGGTAGATACAATACTAATTGGTCGACTTGGGTTGACATTTCCCCTGACTTGGTCTCCCAAACAGACGCAGAAAATGGAACTGGTACAGCAGTCAAAAAATGGACTCCACTTCGCGTTAAGCAAGCTATTGAGGCTCTTGGAGGTGGTATTACTCCAACAGAATTCAATTTTACATCACTAGCGAATAGTTCCTTATTTACACTACCACATTTGGCGGGAGCTGTACCTACGAAGTGGCAAGCATTTCTAGTCTGTACATCTACGGATAGAAGCTATGCCGTTGATGATATAATGCCCGCAGCTTTTAATGGTGTAAACTCTACACACTACCTTAGCGTTAGTGCTAATGCCACTCATTTCAAAGTGGCGACTGGAGCTAACCCTCCATTTTTGGTCTCGGCCACTGGTGGCGCTTCATCGCGAATTGTATGGGCGTCTTGGAAAGTATTGGTTATAGCGGAGATTTAATATGAGACACAAATTTATAGTTGAGGACACAACTAAAACCGTAGGTGTCATAAAAGAAATCAATGATGTTGATGGAATAACTCTTCCCTGGATACTCTGTCCTGAAGGGATGATACCAGAGATCGGTCAAGTGTGGGACGGTGCGGAGTTTGTTGACTTCATCCCGACACCCATTTCAAATGAACAAGCCGTTGCACAAATTGAAGATGCTGTTGAAACCCGCCGTCAAGAACTTTCATCACCACTGGCCGCAAAACGCGATCATTACAAACTCAAAGCTGAATTGGCGCAAGCTGCACTGACTGACACGGCAGCTTTAGCCAAGCTGGAAGGTGAGGCGTCAGCTCGAGGCGTAACTGCCGAGCAATTGCGTGATTTAATCAATGCTACTGCCATAAATTGGCAGCTTGCAGATCAAGCGTTAGCAGCACTTGAAGCTGCCGGGAAGGCGGCTGTTTCAACAGCCGTAGAGTCTGACATTGAGACAGTTTTGGACGGATACTTAAACCAAATAAAAAACATCGGGGCTTAATAACCCTCGTTTAAACGCCCATTTTAACCGACCCGTGGGCAGGGTCGCTCGGAACGTTGTGAAACGTATCCTATCCCTTAGAAGGACGCCCATTATTATGGCTCAATCATTTCACCATGGCACGCGTGTTTTTGAAAGCGCGGAAAACCCTGTTCTTGTTCGGACCGCTCAAACCGCTGTCATTGGCTTGATTGGCACGGCACCTGATGCCGATCCGCTCAAATTCCCACTAAACAAACCCGTTCAAATCCTAAAGCCCACAGATGCTGCAGATTTGGGCGATGCTGGTACGTTAAAAGACAACATTGACAGCGTGTTTGACCAGATCGTAACGCCCATTGTGGTTGTTCGTGTTGCCGAGGGTGCTAATACTCAAGCAACATGGGCCAACTTAATTGGTGATTTTTCTGCTTATACTGGTGTTCATGCGTTCTTACGGGCTCAATCGGACGGGTTATACAAACCTAAAATCCTATTAGCATCTGGCTGGACTACGAGCGCACCTGCTGATGGCATTGCAAGCGTCAACGTTACAGTGGCGGGTAGTGGTTACACGCAAGACACGGTTTCGGTGACTATCGCAGGCGATGGCACAGGTGCTGAGGCTAAGGCTGTTGTGGCAAGTGACGGCACGATTGCCAGCATCTTAATTACTAAGCCAGGTTATGGGTATTCAAACGCTACTGCAACGGTTTCAGATACTGGTTCTGGGGTTAATTCAACCGCAACCGCAAATATTGGTGCGGTGATGAACCCCGTTGTGGCCGAACTTGCGGGTGTGGCTGAGAAACTTTGGGCAATGGCCTATATTGATGGTCCAGATTCAACAGATCAAGCTGCCGTGCAATACCGCCAATTGATCAATTCACCACGCATTGCGGTTTGTGACCCCAAGGTGTTGAAATTTGATACTGACACACTGTTGAATGTGCCAAAACCAACTTCCGCGATTTTTGCTGGTCTGCAGGCCAAGCGCGATAACGAGCAGGGGTTCTGGTGGGTAGGTTCCAACGTGCCGATTGCTGGTATTGTTGGCGTGAACCGCCCTGTAATTTACGGCGCGCAATCTGATTATTTGAATGAAAACCGTATTAATACGATTGTTAATATCAAAACATCGAATGGCTCAGCAGGTTATCGAGCTTGGGGCGTATGGACTTGTGCGCAAGACTTATTGTGGCAGTTTATTTCTGTGCGACGCACCGCTGATGTGATCAACGAGGCACTTGAGGAGGCTTACCTCGAATTTGTCGATA
>JAMOMM010000052.1 GCA_027067085.1 Hyphomicrobiales bacterium | reverse complement strand
AAGAGGTGACGGAAATTACCACAGGGCTTAAAGCGCTGGCCAAAGAATTAGCCGTGCCAATTTTGGCGCTGTCTCAGCTTTCACGGCAAGTGGAGAATCGCGACGACAAACGCCCGCAACTTTCTGACCTTCGTGAATCTGGCTCAATCGAGCAAGATGCCGACGTGGTGAGTTTCATCTATCGCGAAGAATATTATTTGGCCCGCAAAGAACCAAAACCTGGCACCTCAGAACACTTTGAATGGCAAGAAGAAATGGACCGCGTCAATTCCATCTCCGAAATCATCATCGCCAAACAACGCCACGGCCCAACAGGCACCGTTGAAGTTGTGTTTGATGCAAACCTCACCAAGTTCCGTGATTTGGTTCGCGATGAATATATTCCTGAGGATCGGGGGTAGGTAGTTAAGTTTTTTGCTGTGATAAAGTTCGTCGCCTTGCAAACGGCCTCATCTCAAATACTGAAAACACCTAACCTACACACCCGTCATTGCGACGCAGGCCGCAATCCATGCCTGAGACTATCTACTGGTAAAAATACCAACGCCAAAATGCTTTGCCTCTCATTCTGCGCCATGGATACCAGCTTTCGCTAGCATGACGCTTGCAAGGGGAAACAATATTTTGAGTTTTGAATTTACATTACTATTATATTTGTTCTTAAATGGCGCACATAGTTTAGATTGGTGTTGTTGAATAAAGGAAAACGATTGTGCGAAAGAATTGGTTTCAAAACGCAGTGTTAACAGCATTTTTTATCCTCGCTATTTTTGCCCCCAATACTTTTATATCGAGCACCGCCAGTGCTCAATCAACCATAGCTACAATCAAAAAGGACATCCCTTACGGCCCAGACAACGCGCAGCGGTTTGATGTTTACTTACCTGAAAACCCAAAAAATGCGCCAGTAATTTTTATGGTCCATGGCGGGGCGTGGTTTTGGGGCGATAAAACCAAAAAACAAGTGGTGGCCAACAAGGTTAGTTATTGGTTGCCCAAAGGCTATATTTTCATTTCGACAAATTACCGTCTTTTGCCGCGGGTTAACCCGCTTGAGCAAGCACATGATGTGGCAACAGCGTTGGCTAAAGCTCAAAGTCTGGCTTCAACCTGGGGAGGTGATCCTAAACAGTTTACCATTATGGGGCATTCTGCAGGGGCTCATTTAGTGGCTTTGTTAGCGGTCAAACCATCCATCGCCATCAGCCGTGGTGCCAAGCTGTGGAAGAGTGCTGTTTTGATTGATACAGCGGCCCTAGATGTTCCAAAAGTTATGGCGCAACACCGTTTTCGTATTTACAACCGGGCCTTTGGCAAAGATCCAAAACTGTGGCGTGCCATATCCCCCATCCATCATATCAAAGTTAAAGCTCCACCGATCTTGCTCATATGTTCAACCTTGCGCGCGCGCTCGTGCCCAGTTGGTAAAACCTTTGCCAAAGTTGCGCGCAAGGCAGGCACATTCATCACTGTTTACCCTGTGCCCCTAAGCCATCGCAAGTTGAACACCAACCTTGGAATTAAAGGGCGTTATACAAGTGCAGTGGCAAATTTTATCAAATGACATACCCGTCTTTTTCCGATGCCACCTAATAAACTGACTAAATGGTTGAATTTACTTAATGCGTGACCTAACGTGATGAAAATTACTTAGGAGACCGTGTTGTCAAAGCAAGTTTGTGAAAAATTTTCGTCAAAGAAATTAATCTATTGGGTAATCGGTCGTTGGACTGCGATCTTACTGTTCTTTCTAACAGTTTTAACACCACCTGCTTTGGCGGGAGGGACGTATAAGTGCTTTAAACCAATTATTCAAAAGTGGCATGTATTAGCCAATCCGACAGGACGATGGAAAGCTTGGCATAATACGAACAACTGGACATACAAGGCTGTGCCAGGTCTCGATTATTTTCAAAAAAACAGTAATTCTAGCAAGCGTATATACCTTTGGTGTCCAAACTGGCTGGCCCCAAACACACAAATGGCTTATAAGGGCGATGTAGACGGCAACTCTGACAAATGCGTTAGACCCAATTCCTATTCTGCGGTTAACCCCAACCCTTATAGTGATCCAACATGCAAACTAGGGCATTGGAATAGTGTTGCAGGGCACTATGTGACAGGTGATTTTGGTGCTTGTTATAATGCAGGTAACTACGACCCACCATCTGGAGTTCCTCCCCAAGATTTTGTCGTGCCTTTTGATAATACATCATATTGTCCACAAGGGGGAACGCTGAAGTTTCTGCGTTATGGCTCGACCTCTGGTGTTATCAAAACGCGAAATGCTGACAAGTTGAATAGTTTAAATGGAAATAAGCTTAGTTGCCCTGCTGGTGAAAAACACTCAGTCCAAACCAAAACGACCTTACAAGATGCGCCTTGGGGGGCAGGAGTTGGGCAATTTGTTTTTAATATTCCTAGCCATGCAACAAAAGCCTATTTTAGCGCTTCAGTAAAACCAACAGCCAATGTAACGCCATATTTAAGCGAACGACTTGGCTTTGCGATTACCGATAGTGAGGCTGGCGGTAGCGGCAATCATTGGTACTATCCAACAACAGGTGGGCCAAAGGATATTGGTTTTACGGCATACAGCCTTGGCAACAATGCTCGAAATAACGCAATTTTTCAAGATCGGTGGGAAGTTGAAGTTGTCCCAAATTTCGTTCATTTTGGCATCCCTATCAATACTATTCATAGTTCTGGGGCAGGGTCTTCAACCAAGATTGTGGCAGGTTTTTCAAAAGTAATGGGATCAAGCCCTCGCACCATTGTTGCAAAAGGTAAGCTTGAATATTGCGCAGAACTTAAATTAATCAAAGGCGAAGACTTGGGGCATGTTAGCCCTGCTTTGCCGACAGAAATCGGTACGGGTGAAAATAATCCCAATGGTCCTGTTGAAACTAAAACAAACCCAATTTGTCAGCGTGGCGAAACGCGGTTTTCTGTTGGTTCTAAAACACCTAAGAACTGGCAAGCCCGCACGGTGTCAAAAAATGGAAAATCAATTGTTTGCGCAAAATTTAAACAGCGTGAAATACCAAAAGTTGATGTTCCACCGATAAAAATCATACCTAAAAAACCAGACGTTGAATTGCCCTACAAAAAGCCTGTTTTCAAATGCCGCAAAGGCGAAAGGCTGTATAAAAACAAAAAGTCCATCCCTCGCGGTTGGAAGTGGCGTTCAAGCGTTCAGTATAAAACGCGGGTTTACTGTGCCTTTAAACCAGCTTTACCCGCGCTTAAATGCGCCCGTGGTGAGAAAAAGGTGCGTGGCCAGATAAAACCGCCTTATGGCTGGGTGCTGCTGCGTAAAAAGCGCGGCAAACAGGTGGTTTGGTGCTTGAAACGCGATCGAAACGCCCGCCCACCGCGCTGTGAAAGAGGCGAGCGTTTGTTCTCTAATCTGCGTAAAATTCCGCGCGGTTGGCATAAACGCTCCATCAGGCAAGGGCGTTATACTTTTTATTGTGCAAAGCAGGTTCAAAAGGCGTGTCCAAAAGGTTATCGCGCGGTTGGTAGGAGATGCATTAAAGATGTCATATTCAAGTTTCCAAAACCGCCTCATTTGATCCCAGGCTTGTCTCCTAAACACCAGCCCCGTAGAGATGACCCCAGGCAAAAGAAATGCCCCCGTGGAACGCGTGCCTACAAAGGCCAGTGTGTAAAAGGTTAATCCAAATGAATGACATTATTGATCGCGATGCTAGAGCGTTTCATGTTTTGTTTGAATCACAAACACTGCATGAAACGCAAGATTATCAATACCTTAAGCTGGTCGCTCTGGTTCAATTTAAACCAGACCGACTCTAACGACCTGCTCAGCAACCACCGCGATTTTTCCACATTCCCACTGGGATGGTCTATTTGGCGGTAACTAACTGGGTGCAATGGGTAGGTAAAAATTGCCCCTAACAGGGTGGCGGCAAAGCGGAAAATGCTTGACCTTTACGAGTGTTAGTCACCAGTCGTTAAGCGCTCAATCAGTTGCTTTATGGTGGGGATGAATGCTGTGCCATTTTCGCCCCGATAGAACGGATCATCGGCTGCTTTATATGCATTGTGGCCAGAAAAAATGAGGGAATTATCGAGGTTTTCTCCGGCAATGGCTTCTTGCAAACCTTT
>JAMOMM010000051.1 GCA_027067085.1 Hyphomicrobiales bacterium | reverse complement strand
GTTGTGCCGGAAAAAGATGGGCAGGTGTTACTGTAATACCTGCCTCTTGTGCCATGAGTGCATAGATAAACTCAATTGCTCCGGCATCTTCTCCATCTTGTGTATTGGGAAATTTAACCAGCCAGGGTTCGTAGCCTTCCGGCAGATGCTTTGTGCCGTGAATGATGTTTTGGTGTGCCTCATCCACCCCAATCATCGCTTTGGGTCTGGCTCCAGCTGACGAGCCGTTAAGTGCCAGTAGTTCTTGCAACACATCTTCCGCCGCGCCGAGCAGAACGGCTTGTGTGTGAAACGCCAGTGTATCAAGGTCAACAGCGGTATTTGTTTCATTCGCACTGTGATCTGGCTCGTAAACGAGTGCGCCCATGCCCGTTTTTCCTACATGCACTAATCTATCGAGTGGGCTGAGCTGTTCGGGCAAGATGCCTTGCAAGCGCACGGTACGATCAAGCAACAGACGTCCCCAACCATCCGGCAGGCTGTCATTGAATACACCTGGCAATCCTTCAAACATTATTCGGTCAAACCTGCGCAAGCCCGGTTGTAAGGGTAAATGCAAGGGGGATATTTCCAATCCAGTCTCTATGAATGAAAGATTGAATTCAAAGTAAACCAAGCCTTCCCGAATAGCCAAGCGACCGACAGGTAAAACACCTGTGCCAAAATCCAAACCGACTTTTACTTCTGTTATGGGTGAATAATTCATTTGCGCCAGCCTTTCTTCCGAGGGGGCTTCTTGTCAGTTTTCAATACCTCATCAATGGATGAAAATTCTATTTGCTCGGGCTTGGTTGTCTTTACTACGGACTCCAATGTGCCTAATACCATTAGCAGCTTGAGAAAGGACTCCAAAGAGATAATCCCTTTTTGCTCAAATTTACGTAAGCTCGGCAGGCTTACACCCGAGCGTATGGCCAACCCCTCTTGGGTTAATCCCATGCTTAATCGCCGTGCACGAAGGTTATCAGCCAGATTGCTTTGTGCTTTTGAAACGGTTAGTAGTGATATCATTGTATCTATATCCGGCGAAAATATGTCAATACTAATACTATAGTGTTAGTATTCATCTATTTCAATAGCGCCTTTTATCTGGGTAGGTCAATCGAACTTAGCTTTATCGATGTTTTGTTTTTTCTTGTGCATGGCCTTGCTGAGTACGTTTTTATGCGACTTGCGTGTTAGTAATGGTGCGAGTTCATCTTCCCAGTCGTATGTTATTGTTGTGTTGGTAATAAGGTGAATTATATTGGATTGATAACGAAGTGCGTGCTGGATGGTAGCCTTAGTTCGCTTTTTTATGGAGTCCGGCAGTGTTCCCCACTGCGCGATGGCAAGTGGAATAATGTGTTGTTGGCTTAGTTTTTCGTAGGGTTCAAAATATAGCGCACGTTCCAGTGCCTGAATGAATTCAGATGATTGTTTGGGCTCATTGGCATAGGCTTGTGCCAGCTTTGCCCAGGCTAACCCCCATGATGGCCGTTTACTTATTGCAAGTTTAAAATTATCAATGGCTTGGTTTTGATAACTTATTTTTTCTTGTTTTGATAATGCAGTTAAATCAGCCTGTAGTACGTTTAGTTGGGCAAGGCTCATGTAAAACTCTGCATTATTACGGTTAAGTGATATTGCTTTTTGCAGACGGTTCCGTGTTGATTCAGCATTTTTTTGATTGAAAGCAATATCTGATTTTTCTTGCAGGTTTTCCCATTGTTTGATGTTATGTTTTGGAGTGATGGTGAGAATTTCTGCATAACCCCATATTGCTACCAAAACGGTAAGTATGCTGCTGACTATGCAAGCCAGCAGATATGGATAACGATTGTAGTTAAGATAAAACATTATAAATAACCATTTCTGGCAACTCAGATTCTTTTAGGCGCTGACTGTTGTTAAGGAATTGGGTTGATGACAACTAAATCACCGCACGGTGCTGGCCACCTATCATTAGGTTAAAATATTGCTGGGGTTTCTATCCGAAAATGGGCTTGTAGCTTAAGCCAGTGTTCTTTGAGCTTATTTTTGTGTTCTTCATCCATTGGCAAATCTTTTAAAGCTTCAGGCCACAAGGTGCGTACTTTTTCCATCGTGTCGTCAATATGTGGTTTGAGCGCACGCCATGGGATACCGGACTTGTTTGCCCAATGCTGAAAATTCTCTTCTGTTACTGAATACCACTCTTTTGTTTTGCCAAGGTTCAAAGCATATTTTGTTTCATTGTCGATGTAAACGCTGGTGGTTACGATGTCATACGCTGGAGATAGCCTCGGAGTAACTTGATCTTGATAAAGAAGGCTCCAATTCTTTAGGTGGGCATCACCATTGGCAAGTAAGATATTCACCAGTAATCGTCTGGCAAATTGCTGGGCATCGGATAGACTATCGCCGGAAAAATTGTAAATCACCTTGCCAACTTGCTCATAATTGGCAGAATCATATTTTTCGTGTGGGTACTTTACCAAGACTTGTGCAAAATCTTCCATATGAATTCTTGTATTGCCATCTCGATCAAATCGTTTGATGGCAAAAGCCAGCTTTTCATCGGGCAGATTAATTTGTGGCAGATTATCTAGTTTGTCCAGTTCAATGAGTTTGATATCAGGGATGTTTACGCCTGCTAAAGCTGCTAGAGACATTGCCGTATATTCGTTTAAAGGTAGGTGTTTATGCTTGGTGGATGGGGTTTTGATAATCCAATCACCTAGTTCGCCATTTTTAGTTAGGTTGTAGCGGCCATCCTTTTCTTTCATGGAGAATTTCATTTGAATGCCCGCTAGGGAAAATTTGTTTTTTTGATCGTTGTCTTCAAATTTTATGGCTTTGGCTTTGCCATGGATGCTTTTTGGTACATCATGGGGCTCCATTGGTGTGGCTACCAATGCGCCTGGCAGATCATTGCCAAGATATGAGAAAATCTGAAACTCATTGTCGATATGTGTTTTTAAGCCCTGAGCGATTAAATCCCTTAATGCGCCTTCTGGAAGTAGGTTGGATAAAACGGGATGTAGTCTCTGATTTTTTGCCCATGGTTCAGACATGAGTTTTTCTGAGTTAGGGAAACTTTGGTGTGTAATGAGGCTAAATGTTGGGCGTGATGAATCACTCTTAAATTCATCGGCGAAGCTCAAAACATTACGGCCATTTTTAAAGCCTGCCAAATATCCTACGAGCTTGCCATGCAAGGTAAGTTTGAGAACGCTAATCTCCTCTATGTGATCGTTTTGCCTCATTCTTCATCCTGTAGTAAATCTCCCCATGGATCATTTGAGAGTGTGCTTCCCTCGCTTTGTTTGGGGGCTCTGTTTTTTAGTACTGGAGATGATAGCGTGTCGCTTTCCAGGATTTCTTTTACAAGGTTCAGCTTTTCTGTAGGGATAAGCATCAATTCACTTTTCAGTCCTTTGGCAATGAGCTCAAGGGTATTTAGCCTTGGGTTGCCCTTGGACTCTAAATGCTGATACTGCTGGCGTGATACGCCAATACGAAGCAACATGTCTTTTTGTTTTAGGCCGAGGGCTAATCTGCGTTTTTTTAGTTGTTTAAGTAACGATCTCATCACAGGACACTAATATGTTGCTATTTCACCATAAGAAACACATTAGTGTCTTTAATGCTTAAAAGCAATGTATAAATAGCTTTTAAGCGTGTGGTGAGGTTTTTTAATGGGAAGCAATGCATGTATTGCTATTGATGTTTGCTTATTAAGCTATGCGATCATTTGCTTTTTGAGCTGATCTGCAAGGTACAAAATGCCAACAAAACTACCTTTCATGATAGTGTCACTATCTCGTGAAACATTTTAGGATATCCCTATCTAAAATGACTCATTTACCAACTGCTGTTTCCTTTTACCCTCAGCTCCGTGGTCATATACACATCGCAGCAAGCTTGCTTGTGCCATGTGCAATCATGGCACCCACAAAGACTCTATGGTGATGATAGCCGATGCTGGTCACCTATTATCAGGTCAAAAACATTGCTGGTAACCATCTCTATAGCTTTTGTTTTGCCAACCAATTTTGCAGTAGCTTTGATACCTTGTCTAAGGTTTGGAGGGCGACGATTTAGGTTGTGACAATCGCTGGCTAGCACGCTGACTTTGTCTTCTTTCAACAATCTATGGGCAAGTTTCTTTG
>JAMOMM010000050.1 GCA_027067085.1 Hyphomicrobiales bacterium | reverse complement strand
TATCACTGCAGGCGTACCTTTGAACACGCCAGGTAAAACCAACTTACTACGCATTACTGAGATCAAAGAGTAATAAATACGATCGTGATGATTTATATAAAAAGGGGCCGATGAAAATTCAACGGCCCCTTTTTAATTTGATAGAGAAATATTTTTTATAAAGACTTAAAGAGATGCTTCAAGCTGTTTGAGTTGATCTAACATTTCTTGCGCTTTTTGTTTTTTAGCGTCTGACGTTGCATCGTTAACATCTTCTTGGGCATTTTTAATATGTTGAGCCAATGCCGCTGCGTCCATCTCATCCATGTTGACAGCTTGCTCCGCCAAAACAGTTAACCCCGTAGGGTTCACTTCAGCAAAACCACCACGTACAAAAATACGTTCATTTTTACCATCGGCAGTCGTAATGTCCACGATACCAGGGCGCATAGTTGAAAGCACTGGTGCGTGATTTACAAACACGCCGAAATCACCTTCAGCACCAGGAATAACCACTGACTGCACATCTGCTGACATAAGTAGTTTTTCTGGAGATACCAGCTCAAACTTCAAAAGCTCAGCCATTGTCATTTTCCTTCGAAATGGCGGCCTCAAACATATCGACCGCTTTTACAAATTTGTCTCGGCAACCAGTGTTGCAAAATCCAACAACATGACCCTTATATTCAGTCAAAGAGTCAGCGCTCACTGGTTTTTGTGACCATGGACAAACTTCATTTATAGCATCGCTAATTAAAAGTTTGTCCATCAAGTCTTATTCCTTACGCAGCATCTGCCGCCATTTTTTCAGCTTTCGCAACAGCTTCATCCATAGAGCCAACCATATAGAAGGCAGCTTCTGGAAGGTGGTCATATTCACCAGCAATCAGTGCTTTAAAGCCAGCAATTGTATCTTCAAGCGCTACAAGTTTACCAGGAGTACCAGTAAAGATTTCAGCCACAAAGAACGGTTGAGACAAGAAGCGTTCAACTTTACGCGCCCGTGTAACAACCAACTTATCTTCTTCTGAAAGCTCATCCATGCCCAAAATAGCAATGATGTCTTGCAAAGCTTTATAACGCTGTAGCGTTTCTTGAACTTCACGAGCAACTTGATAATGCTCTTCACCAATAACGCGTGGATCAAGAATGCGAGATGTTGAATCAAGTGGATCAACCGCAGGGTAAATACCTTTTTCAGCAATCGAACGAGAAAGCACTGATGTGGCATCCAAGTGAGCAAATGATGTTGCAGGTGCTGGATCAGTCAAATCATCGGCAGGCACATAAATCGCTTGCACAGAGGTGATAGAACCTTTGTGTGTTGATGTAATACGTTCCTGCATGGTGCCCATGTCAGTCGCAAGTGTTGGTTGATAACCCACAGCTGATGGGATACGACCAAGTAGCGCTGAAATTTCAGAACCAGCTTGTGTAAAGCGGAAGATGTTATCAACAAAGAACAACACGTCTTGGCCGGCATCGCGGAAATCTTCCGCAATTGTCAAACCAGACAAAGCAACACGAGCACGCGCTCCTGGAGGCTCATTCATTTGGCCGTAAACCAACGCACATTTAGAACCTTCACCGCCGCCTTCAATATTCACGCCAGATTCAATCATTTCCCAGTAAAGATCATTACCTTCACGAGTACGCTCACCAACACCGGCAAATACAGAATAACCCCCGTGGGCTTTAGCAATATTGTTAATCAATTCCATAATTAGAACTGTTTTACCAACACCAGCACCACCAAACAGGCCAATCTTACCGCCCTTCACATAAGGAGCAAGCAGGTCAACAACCTTAATACCCGTTACAAGAATTTCAGCTTCAGTTGATTGCTCAACCAATGCAGGCGCATCTTGGTGAATACCACGACGCTTTTTAGTTTTCATCGGGCCACGTTCATCAACAGGCTCGCCGATCACATTCATAATACGGCCAAGTGTTTCTTCACCAACTGGCATCGTAATAGCATCGCCCGTATCAGAAACAGCTTGTCCACGAACCAAACCTTCGGTCGCATCCATCGCAATGGTACGAACAGTGTTTTCGCCAAGATGTTGAGCAACTTCAAGAACCAAACGGTTACCGTTGTTGTCTGTTTCAAGTGCGTTCAAAATCGCAGGCAGTTCGCCCGTAAACTGAACGTCTACAACCGCGCCCATTACTTGGCTTACTTTACCAGTCGCTTTTGCAGACGCTTTTGGCGCTGCTTTCTTAGCTGCAGGTTTTTTGGCCGCTTTCTTAGCAGGTGCCTTTTTAGCCGTTGCTTTTTTAGCAGGTGCTTTTGCCATTAGATTAAGTCCTTTGTCTATTAGCCGTTCAGCGCTTCGGCGCCTGAGATAATTTCAATTAGTTCACTGGTGATTTGTGCTTGACGTTGACGGTTATAGCTAAGCGTCAATTTATCAATCATCTCACCAGCATTTCGTGTTGCATTGTCCATTGCTGACATGCGCGCACCTTGTTCAGATGCACCATTTTCAAGCAATGCCCGTAATACTTGGATCGCCAAATTACGCGGTAATAAATCAGCCAGAATCTCATCTTCCTCTGGCTCATATTCATAAATCGCACCATTTAGATCAAGCGGTGCCGCATCATCTGACTTTTCAACATTAGCTGGAATAAGCTGTTGAGCCGTTGGAATTTGCGTTATCACATTTTGGAAAGCAGAATAGAACAATGTGCAAACATCAAATTGCCCATCATCAAAAAGCTTCAAAATTTTCGATGCAATATCATCAGCTTCAGTAAAACCAATGTTTTTAACCGCTTTCAAATCAATCAATTCAATGATTTTCGAGCTAAACTCGCGCTTTAGAGCATCGTAGCCCTTTTTACCAACGCAAATCATTTTAACGTCTTTGCCTTGAGCTGTTAGCTCATTGGCTTTAATCCGTGCAAGCTTTGCAATCGATGAGTTAAAGCCACCGCAAAGGCCGCGTTCAGCCGTACAAACAATCAACAAATGCGTTTGATCTTTGCCCGTACCCGCCATTAAAGGAGAAGCGCCTTCGCGTCCCTCCATGGCAGCAGATAAATTTGCCAAAACCGCCGCCATGCGCTCAGAGAACGGACGAGCAGCTTCGGCAGATTCTTGTGCCCTGCGCAATTTAGCCGCAGCCACCATTTGCATCGCGCGCGTAATTTTTTGCGTCGATGTCACACTGGTAATGCGATTTTTCAGGTCTTTAAGGTTTGCCATATTGTAACCTTCACTTAAGCCTTTTCTATATTTTTAAGCCGCAAAAGACTTGGTAAAGTTTTCAACGAACGCTTTAAGGCTTGCCATTGTGTCATCATTGATCGCTTTTTCTGACCGAATGCTCTCAAGAATTTCAGGGCTATTTTCGCGCATTGTGCGAAGCAGTCCGTCTTCATAAGCCGCAATATCGCCAACTTCAACGCTATCAAGGAAACCGTTTACACCAGCATAAATCACAACAACTTGCTCTTCGTTTTTAAGCGGAGCAAATTGACCTTGCTTTAGAAGCTCGGTCAAACGCGCACCACGATTAAGCAATTGTTGAGTTGCTGCATCAAGGTCAGAACCAAACTGAGCAAACGCTGCCATCTCACGATATTGAGCCAACTCACCTTTAATCTTACCAGCAACTTGTTTCATTGATTTTGTTTGCGCAGCAGAACCCACACGAGACACTGACAAACCAACGTTCACCGCTGGGCGGATACCTTGGTAGAACAAATCAGTTTCAAGGAAGATTTGGCCATCAGTAATTGAAATCACATTGGTAGGAATAAACGCAGACACGTCATTGCCTTGTGTTTCAACAACTGGAAGCGCGGTCAAAGAACCACCACCCATTGCATCGCTCAATTTAGCAGAACGTTCAAGCAAACGAGAGTGAAGATAAAACACGTCACCAGGATAAGCTTCACGTCCTGGTGGGCGGCGAAGCAAGAGTGACATTTGACGATAAGCCACAGCTTGTTTTGAAAGATCATCATAACCAATCAAAGCGTGCATGCCATTATCGCGGAAATATTCGCCCATTGTACAACCAGCAAACGGTGCAAGGTATTGCAAGGGAGCTGGGTCAGAAGCGGTTGCAGCAACAATGATTGAATATTCAAGCGCGCCGTTTTCTTCCAACGTTTTCACAAACTGAGCCACAGTTGAGCGTTTTTGA
>JAMOMM010000049.1 GCA_027067085.1 Hyphomicrobiales bacterium | reverse complement strand
AAGGAGCCGTGATAGAACGAACGTCTTCAAGTTTAAGTTGGTTTTTAACATCACCAACCCAACCAGCGCCAAAGCTTTCCCATGAAAGCATATCAACACCGCGTTCACCCAGCAGTGACCAAAGCGCCATTTCAACAGCGCCCGTATCTGATGCTGGCACAATACCGATGAGGTAGTCATCTGGTACTTGCAAAACTTCGCGGGTTAAATCAATTGCATATTGCAGGGCTTGTTTGCCGAGCCTTGAGCGGTGCGAACGTCCTGTAACTGCATTTTTAAGAATATCAGTAGTCCAGCCGGGCATTTTTGCACAAGGGCCAGAAGAAAATTGCGGATTAGCCGGCCGCAATGCCGGTTGTGTGGTCTTAACCATTATAATCATCCTTACAGATGCTAGCCTCTCGTTGGGGAGAGGTGTCCCACGGCGGTGTTTAAAGAATGAGTCAAAAATGGTCAACAGTTTTATGAAATAAAACACAAAAAATCTGCCTTGACATTTATCAAGGCAGATTTAAGCGTTTAATTTATCTAATAAAATCAGGTATTTAGCTTAAAAATACTACGTATTTTACCAGCTACCCCAAGTATAACGAAGGCCAACCTTAATTTCATGGGCACGCATATCATTAACAGTAACAGGTGTAGCGCCACCAGAGCGGGCATATCCAAGGTCTGTAAAGCGATAAGCCACATCCAATTTCATCACATCTGAAATGTCATAAGACACACCAGCTGTTAGGTTGTAAGCAAAGCTTGCACGGCTTTTGCCCGTTGCTGTCACTGGCAAAGAAACACCATCAATGACGTGATAGGCCATGCCGATACCGCCACCAAGATATGGTGTCCAGCCCGCATAATTAGTAATATCCCAATAAACATTTGCAAACGTTGTGTACGTTGTCAGGTTCATGTTCAACGTTGCATAAGGATCAGTGATTGATGTCTTAAAGCGATAACCACCCGTCACTTCAACCCGCATAATATCAGTAATCTGGCAACCAGTACCAAATTCGATAAAGGCTTGGTGACCAATTTTTTCATCAAGAGCGTTAGCATTGCCGCTACCACCAAAAACCACACCTGGCGCTGAAACATCTGGGCGATTATAAAAAGCGCCACCTGCATCAACACGTGAATAAACACACGATGTATCATTCATCATAGGCGGTGCTGGCGCATCTAAATCAGCTGCTTGCGCAACACTCAATCCACCTAGAACAGAAAAGCTAACTGCTGCTAGCAAACTCTTTACAACCTTCATAACCCAACTCCATTTCGCAGCCAAAAAAAACAGGCTACCTACCTAACAAACCAGCTCGATCAAATTACGCATACAAATCCAAGCTTCAAATTTGACTCATATTTGACCAAATCTTTTAAGATTGGATTAAGGACGATGATTTTTATGAAAATTACTTTTGGGCAAACCAAGTCGCTAAGAAGTCAACGAATACCCGCACCTTCACAGCCAAGTGCCGATTATGAGGATAAAGCGCGTATAACCCAAGGTCGAAAGCATTGTACTCTTGCAACAACAAAACCAACTCACCCTTAGCAATATCATCAGCAACCACATGGTCAGGGCACATAACAATGCCCAAATCGTTCAAAGCCATGGCGCGAGTTGCATTGGCACTGTTTGCTCGAAATTGCCCACTGGCCTTTACTGTTATCCGTTCACCGTCAACCATAAACGGCCACCATTTTCCGCCCTCAAAATTGGTATCATCAAGGCACGAGTGGTGTTCAAGGTCGCTAGGGTGCTTTGGCGTTCCATGTTGTTCAAGGTAACGCGGCGATGCACACAAATAGATTTTAACAGGTGATAATTTACGCGCAATCAAACTTGAATCTTTTAAAGAACCAACGCGAATAGCCAGATCAAAACCCTCATCAACAAGGTCAACAAAACGATCAGTCAATCGCAAGTCTAATGAAATTTCTGGATATTGTTTTAAAAACTCACCCACCGCCAGTGTAAGCTCTGTCTCGCCAAACGTCTTGGGAGCCGTTACCACAATTTCTCCGCGCGGTGAGTTTTGACATTCTTGAACCGTCGTCTCTAGCTCATCAAATTCTAAAATTAGGCGCTCGGCTCTTTTAAGATAACCACGCCCATTTTCGGTCAGCGACAGGCTTCGCGTTGTGCGATTTAGCAATTGTACGCCAAGGCGCTCTTCCAACTGGCCGACATATTTACTGGTCAAGGCTGGTGATATATCCAATTGCTTGGCTGCCTTAACAAATGATGCCTCATTTGCCACCGCACAAAATGTGCGCATTCCCGTAATAGTATCCATCAAATGCCTCGTATTGAACTTACGTTACGTTCCCAGAGCAAGCCCAGTTAATGCAAATACTGCCTCATCTCACAAAGCAAAGCACCATGTCAATGTAAACACAGCTCACCAAACTATCAACACCATGTTGACAAACAAACGTCAACACACGGCTTTATCACCACAATGTTATTTGCCATTTTAGTTTCAAGACAGCGAAACTACTCTTAACGATACACCGAAAGCCCGACAAGAACATGAACCTAAAGAATACATCCAATACCTATGGCAGTGTCATCAAGTTCCTCCACTGGGGAATGGCCATTGCAATTTTTGCATTGTTTGGCCTTGGCGTGTGGATGCGGACCCTAACGTATTATTCGCCGTGGTATAAACCTGCACCCCATTGGCACCAAAGTATTGGTGTCCTTTTATTGGCCCTTTTGGTCTTTCGGTTTTTATGGCGGCTCGCAAATGAGCGACCAAACCAAGACTTCTTAAAACCTTTTGACCGCATAGCTTCCCACACCGTCCACATCGCTTTTTACGCTTTATTGCTGGTTATTATGGTGTCTGGATATTTCATAACGTCGGTCGATGGTTCATCGGTCGATGTCTTCAATTGGTTTTCAATTCCCTCAATATATGAAAAGCAAGGCGCTGAAGAAATCGCAGGGTTCATTCATTGGACCTTAGCTTACGCCATTATGGCACTGGCCGGCCTTCACACCATCGCCGCTCTTAAACACCATTACGTGGACCGAGACATCACCCTCAAACGCATGCTGCCAAACCACTGGTTTAACTCTTCACCCTAACTTCGACACAACCCTGCAAACTCAAACAAGGAAAAGTAACATGACCCTCTCATTCAAAAACCCACCCGTTAAAAAAATGGCTGCATCAATCATGCTCGGCGCTCTATTGCTCGCAACACCTGCAACCGCTGCTGACTATGTAATCGACAGCAAAGGCATGCATGCTTCCGTCAACTTTCGCATTAAACATTTGGGCTATAGTTGGCTCACGGGTCGCTTTGACAAATTCACTGGCACCTATTCATTTGATGAAGCAAACCCTGCCGCATCAAAAATATCTGTTGAAATTGACACAGCTTCAGTCAATTCAAATCATGCCGCCCGTGACAAGCATTTACGCAGTGGTGATTTTCTAGACGTTAGCAAATTTCCAACTGCAAAATTTGTATCCACCTCAATGGAAGTGACCGATAAGTCAGCCATTGTTCATGGCAAGCTAACCTTACATGGCGTAACCAAAGACATTACTATTAAGTCTGATTATGTTGGCGGCGGCAAAGATCCATGGGGCGGTTTCCGCACTGGATTTTCAGGTTCAACCAAGATCGCACTGGCTGATTTCGGTATCAAATTCAACTTAGGCCCAGCATCAAAGGAAGTTGAATTACAGTTGGAAATTGAAGGCGTTCGCAATAAGTAACCCTCACAAAAACACCAAAACGGGCTGAACAATCAAGCTCAGCCCGTTCATTTGTTACTCTATTAAAAAAGCCTCAATCTAGAGCGTTTCATATTTTGTTTGAATCACAAACACTGCATGAAACGCAAGATTATCAATACCTTAAGTTGGTCGGTCTGGTTCAATTTAAACCAGACCAACTATAAAAGACCTACGCCGCTTGCGCCTTCAACACGCCGATAATATCATCAACAACCGTGTTGACCAATTTCTCATCTTCACCCTCAGCCATCACCCGAATAAGCGGTTCGGTGCCAGAAGGGCGAATCACAAGGCGGCCTGTTTTAGCAAGGCGAGATTCACCATCGGCAATGGCTTCAATAACCTTTGGCATCTTTAACGGGTTGCCCTCGCTATAACGCGCATTTTTCAAAATTT
>JAMOMM010000048.1 GCA_027067085.1 Hyphomicrobiales bacterium | reverse complement strand
ACCTTTCGTTGATCCATATGGTTTAAACATTTTTTTGATGCGCTGGCGTTTCCAAGCCGTAACTTGATAGAAGCTTTCAATTTCACGGTTCTTATCGTAAATATTTCTGATGTGGCTTAAATCAGAAATGACGCGAGTGACATCAGTTGGTGAGCGGTCGTAAGGATCAAGGTATCGGGCATATTGGTCATAAGCGGCATAGGCAATCTGGTTGATTGTTGGCTGAGATGTCCTTGTTGCTGTTTGCCGCAAAGGATTGACCGTATGGTCTTGAGTAAGCCCCCAGCCTGAATAAAACGGTTGTCCAAAACACCGCACTTGGCAGCCTGCCATTAAAGCATCAAAACCAAGTTGGCTTGAGACTGTGTAAACCTTTTGAATGTGCGAAAAGAAATCCCATGGGTTAAAGTTTTCCGTCAATAAAATACAGTTGTATTTTACCGCAAGTTTTTTTAAGTATCCCCGCTTTTTGCCCGCCATGACTTCAGGGTGCAATTTAACAAAAATCCTCTTACTTGGATTTTCATCAATGGCAGCTTCAATCATTTGAGTAAATGATTGATCGTCAGCCTTGGCCCCAATGATCGATTGGTCTTGATAGGTTTGATCAACAACCAGCACGCCGCCATTTTGAATGCTTTCCTGAACAGTTTTGCTCATCGGTTGGAAATTATTATATTTACAAATCTGTGCCCCGCACAGGTCATTGATAATCAATGCTCCCCTGTGGTCAGCTGTTTGGTCGCCAGTATTATTGGCAATGAGGGCTTCTAATCTCGAAGGCTTATGCGCATCATAGTAAATTCCCTGGTCGTCCAAAATTAAGCCATAGGGCTGTTCACCATGAACGCTTTGAGGGGCGTAAGAGCGAACAAAAGCATCTTCTAAAAGTAAAAACTGGGCGCCAGTTTCCTTGGCGAATTTTATGGCATTGTGGCCAGATTTTTTATGCCCCCAACCGATATACAAGTCACAATTTCCAGACCGATGAACGGTGCTGAGAATCGCATTCTTGAGACCTAAAAACCGATCAATATTTGGTCGCTTCGCAATTCCAGACGAACATAACCCGACCCTTAGGCCTGCCTGAGTTAGTATATCTAAAGCAGCATTATCCATAACTTACCTTAAACCCATAACTTATCAGCCCTAAACCATTAGGGTTACGCGTGCTCGCGAATTGTAGCAACCATAATTGATAAAATGAAATAGAAGAACAACGCAATGATCGATGTTGTTATGATTATGTAAGGTCGATTGGGATATAACGCTTCATCGGCAAGGGTGGGTGGGGCCACAACCGTTAAAAACCGTAATCGCCGAGCGGCTTCTACTTTGGCCTTTTCAAATGCATCAAGATTGGCTTTGTAGCGTAAAGTTTTGTACTCAATCAACAGTTTAATATCCTGAAACTGGGCATCTAGTTCGCTGAGCGAGCCGCCACTTCCGCTGGTTAGGCGGGCATTTTCAACAGTGAGTTGCTGCTTGAGGCCTGCTATATCAGAACGCAAGCGACGGATGGCTGGTGCTTGTTCTGACAAAACGCTTAAGCGTGATGTCAATTCGGATTTTTTCGCGGCTAATTGGTTCTCTAGCGTAGAAATGGTGGTGACAATGGTTTGCGTTGCGATACTCGTTGAAAGAATTTTGTATTTATTTTGGAATGCGCGCAATTTATTTTTCTCGGCCGTCAACGCATCTTCAGATTTTTTGACCTCGGCTTCAAAAAATTTGAGCTGTGAAGATGAAATGTTTTCATTCAAAGTATCGATAAAAATTTGACTGTGCTTCAAAATAGAAGTCAGAATTTTCTTTGAAAACTCTCGGTCGAAGGTTTGAGATGAAAGGCTTAAAAGCTGTGCCTCATCATCAAAAGTAATAGTGATTCGGGTGAGGTAGTATTCAAGAAATTCTTCTTTAGAGGCATCGTCTGCCAGTTTCGAAACAAAATCAATTTTTGAATTAGTGAAGTGTTCTCTTAGATTGAGATCTTTATCTAATAATGCCAGCATTTGCGGCGAGCTAATAAAGGACTTTAATACCAGGATATCGCGCGCAGAGCCCGTGTTGGTAATGCCAAGCAGGGTTAAGTCAAATGGCGAAGATTGTGAAGCTTCTTCGGTTATATAAACCGATGCAAGGCTTTCATATCGGTCCGATGCAAACATGTAGTAATAAAAGCTAACCACTGCAACAGGTACAATAAAGACAAACAAGAACAACATTTTTGTCATGCTAAAAAGTGATTTTTTCATAAGTATTCTTTTCCCCGGCTAAGAAAATTCTTCGCGCTAAATATCTTACTTTTTTGGTTTATCCTCATTGAGGTATTCTTCGTAGACTTCAATTGCCTCTTCAATAGAGGGGTAAAGCACAGCTTTTGCATTGAACAATACCAAGCCCATATTGCATTCTTTTTTCAGCTCATTGATATTGTGAGATACTTTGATAAATGAAGACTTTTCACGTTTGCCATGAAATGCAGCAGCGCTCTTTTGTCTAAATATTTTATCCCCAACAGCGGTTAGTTCGTCAATGATATAGCAATCAAAATCAAACGCCATAGCAATAGCAAAGTTTAAACGCGCTCGCATACCAGATGAGTAAGTGCGAACGGGCATGTTGAAGTATTTGCCTATATCGGCAAATTTTTGAATGCCTACGACTGTAGTTTTGATTTCGTCTCTGGTTAAACCTTGGATATGGCAAGCAAACCGCGCATTTTCTTTTCCGGTTAACGAGCCGTGCATGCTTTTTGCCAACCCCATCGGCCATGAGATCGAGCCCGCACGTATAATCTTACCTTTGTTGGGTGCATCGACACCAGCAAATAAACGCATAAGAGTTGACTTGCCAGCGCCATTGGGGCCAAGAACCCCAACACGGGCTTCATCAGGAATTGTTAGTGTTACATCGTTGAGAACCCAATGCCGGCCGCTGGGCGTGGCATAATATTTTGACACATGCTCAAGGTGGATCATTTTTGAATCAACCTAAACCTGTTTGCATAATAAGCGATAAAAGATATGCCAAGTATAAAAATACTTAAGTAAACAGCGTATAACAGATCGTACTCGGCAAATGGTTTGGTTCCAAACGCACCTTGTCGAAAAGCTGAAATGAGATGAACAATAGGGTTCCAGGATAGCGCCTCGCGGCCTCGTTGGGGCAGATCGTTCATCGAGTAAATGACACCAGACATAATCATCAGCGGCTGGGTGAAAACCCGCACTGTCTTGCCAACACTTTCGTAAAATGTACCATAAATACCAAGCAATAACCCAATCCCAAGTGACAGCATTGCGGCGATTCCGATGGCTTGAAAGCATAAAAGCGGATCTGGGAAAGTTGGGTGAATACCAAGTATCCAAAATAGTGACGCAAACAATAAAATACTGGCAATCATGTGCAACCACATTTCTAAAATGAAGCGCGCAAAAATGGTGTCGATCGGTTTTACGCCAGGATAATTGAGCAGGGATGAATTAGATTTTATGCCTTGAGGAATTGGCGTAATACCGCGCCGGACAATCAAATATATTATAAAACCACTGCCAATATACAACATGACATGGACATTCTCGATTGTTTTACGCCGAATAATCAACCAGATTGTTGATATTACTACCATAGCGATAACAGGTTCAAGCAGTACCCAAATGATGCCTGTCTTGCTTTTCCCCAAACGTATTTTAAACTCTTTAAAATACAGCGCCCAAATGACAGACTGAAAGCGAGTAAAGCCAGCTTTCAGTTCTTGGGCAGGGGTAAGTGGTTTGAATTTTGATGATATTGTCACGTGATTTTTCAGTACCGCTAAAGAAAAACATTTCCCCATAATACCGTAGTTCGAGGCGTTAGTCACCCTTGCAAGGGTCATAAATGCGTAGGTGTTCAAAATTTTACACTTTGCGCACAAAAAAGGGCCACGCGTGATGACATGGCCCTGATTAAATTATTGCTTGCTGAGGCAACTTACGTTGTCTTTGCCTTACATTGCTTTATCTGTCACCGCGTGTGTCCAAGCACCAACAGGGGCTTTAGAGATTACAGGGTCAGAGCCACCTGAAAGCAATGTTTTCACGGTGCGCTCGTAATCAGCAGGATCAAGTTTTCCACCACCAGCGGTTAGCTTGTTGATTTCACGCATCATGCGGCGTTGGTGTTTTTGAGTT
>JAMOMM010000047.1 GCA_027067085.1 Hyphomicrobiales bacterium | reverse complement strand
CACGCGCTGGCGGTTTTTCACTCGTCGACGTTTAAATATTGCCATTATTTTATTCTTTATGTTGTTAGATTTTTTATGATAAGCAAAAAATTTATTAGGTTTTAGCAATTAGAGGCTTTTTTATAACGGAATCCAAGGGTTAAGACATGCACTACTTTCATAGAATAAGAGAAAACTTCAGATATCAAAGCGCAAATTATCCGATTGCGAACTCCACTGATTTTATTGGATATATTGATTGAAAGTCATACCAAACTCACCCATACCTATCCATACAACAACCCCATTCACCCTGCCTAAATCCTCTTGGCATAAACAGACTTTTTGATGGATTTCTAGTTTCAAAATTGAAGCAATTCTTGCTGAAATGCTATTAATAGAAGTATCCTTAGCTTGACATGAAACGATGCTATAAGAGTTTTCTAATGATGCTACAAAACTACATTTATATCGCTCTGATTTATGAAATTTTTTCATAAACGATCTCACATCATCACAAAACAAGTTAAGTTCATCATTCGTATATTTCGAGCATTAAAACTTTCCAATTAGATCGTAGCGATCAAATTATGCAGCATGGTACGGAACCATCCTTGTCCCAAACTGATGTGTTAGCTCAACTTTTTTAAAAAAATGCTTTTACATTTTGGCTCTTTGCCTCAAGCTTGATAAATACCGCTGGATGTCATTTAAACGCTTTGACACATGACTCGTTTATTTAAAAACAGCGCAAAATATTCCAATATTAAATTCAATTAAAATAAGCACTTCCTCAAATGAGCTTCATATTACCCGTCAATCCATGCAAAATAAAATGTACTCACTTAAAGACCTTAAGTTAATTGCAATGACAAAAAGATACTTGCGTCAATTTTGATAAGTTTTAGTGGGCTTACAAGGGAAAGCACCGAACTTTCACGTTCTTAACATATCAATATTTATCGATTAATCGCATTTGTGGTTGCCAATCGGTTTTGAAAAATAGAAAATAGAAATTACAGGATTTTCAGGAAACGTGCGGCTATTCAATCGGCCATTAATGAAAGTGTTATTACCATGGGGAATTATGAATCAAAGGCGATTCAAGCCATTATCGAGCCAACTGCCTTACAATATTTTTGGCATTCTTTATGATGATAGAAGCTCTTTTATGTTGGTTGCCTAATTTTAGTTTTGAGTTGTAATCGCCACTAACGTCACTCTTCTGCTTTGGTTAAAGAGCAACCATAATGAGTTCACAAGCACAGATCGTTATTGCTGGCAGTGGGGCCATGAGTGTTGGCTTGGCCTGCCATTTAAAGCTCGAATGGTGGATCCATGGTGATGCAGAAATCAACATGGCCAAATTTGACTCTCGCCGCTTTGATAAGTGGGCCGACCCTGCTTATACAAAACTCAAAGCCGTTGAAGAATATGAGGCAATGTATATTTTCTTAGCATCAGGCAAACAACACCTTGCAGAGCCGCCCACGCTGATTTGGCAACGATTTCCTCAGCAGTGTAACACGAACGCTGCGCGGCATCGGAGTCAACAAAACAACGTTATTTGTGCAAGCCATTCGCAAAACAGTTGTAGGCTCACAGCATTTTCTTAGCCATCTCGAAACTTTAGCACGCATGCAAACTAATTACCTTTATCTCAAAATCACCAAACGGATGAACCCGTCTAGCTGGACCCAAAAGGCCAAACTTGAAGTCGCTCGCATCCTTGTATTTGATGAGCTCGATCATGTTCTGGCAGACGGTCATCGCAATATTTGTAAAAAAATTCCGATCTATCTCAAGCTATGATGCCTCTAAAACGCGCGACCTGAAGAAGTTGGTGAAGTTTTTAACAAGCGCGATATTGTAGCGCCAATATCAGCAAAAGTTTCACGCTGGCCAATTGCTTCAGGCTTGATATTTTTGCCGTACACAAGAATAGGCACTTGCTCGCGAGTATGGTCATTGCCATGCCATGTTGGGTCATTACCATGGTCGGCTGTCAACACCACCACATCATCATCTTTTAAGCCGTCACAAAATTCTTGCAGCAGTACATCAAACTTCTCAAGAGCATTGGCATATCCTGCCACATCGCGGCGATGCCCAAACAACATATCAAAATCGACAAAATTAGTAAAAATCAAATCTCCATCTTGCGCTTGGTCGCGAGTCTGTTTCGTGGCGGCCATTAACGCTTCGTGGCCTGAAGCTTTAATTTTATGGGTCACACCTTGCCCTGCATAAATATCGCTTATCTTACCAATGGCATAAACGTCCTTGCCATTTTCTATCACAAAATCAAGCAAGGTTTTGCCAACTGGCGGCACGGAAAAATCTTTACGGTTTTCTGTCCGTTCAAAGTTTTCGGGTGTCTCACCAATAAAGGGGCGCGCAATAATACGGCCAATATTTAGCGGGTCCATCAAAGTACGCGCTGTTTGGCAAAGTTGATAAAGCCGATCCAAACCAAAATGCTCTTCATGTGCTGCAATCTGAAAAACCGAATCAGCCGAAGTATAACAAATGGGTTTGCCTGTTTGTATATGCTCAACCCCATGCTTATTGATAATATCTGGTCCAGATGCCTGACAATTGCCCAAAATCCCTTCAAGGTTGGCTTGAGTAACAAGAGCTGCAATCAATTCTTGGGGAAAGCTATTTTCCTTACTTGTGAAATATCCCCAATCAAACAACACTGGCAACCCTGCAATTTCCCAATGACCTGAAATAGTGTCTTTGCCTGAAGAAATTTCCGCCGCACAACCCCATTTTGCCAACGGCATTTTAGGGGCTTGCAATCCTTGTGGTAGCTCGCCACTTGCCAATTGGGCCGCCAAGCCAAATCCTAGTTTACTTAAAAATGGCAAAGTCAATTCGCCCGCTCTCAAACCATTGCCATTGGCGTTTCCCAAAGCACATTCACGCGCAATATGGCCAAGAGTGTTGGATCCTTCATCACCATACTTTTTGGCATCTGGTGCATTTCCGACACCAACAGAATCCATCACCATTAAAAAACATCGTGCCATCAGTTTTCACCTAAACTAGAAACATGCTCAATAATGAGTGGGTTTTTTGTTGGCTTTTCACCAATACGATAGGCGGCAAGCAGCATCTTTTCTGCTTCAGCTAACTCAGCGCTATTGCGCGCGTGAACACGGGCAATGACATCCCCCTTTGACACGCGACACCCCAAACCAGCAAGTTGGTCATAGCCCACGCGATAATCAATGCTATCATCAGGTCGTTTACGGCCACCACCAAGTACGATCACACCAAGACCAATATCACGGGTTTTAATTTCACTCACAAAACCTGATTCAAGGGCCACAATATCGCTAACGACAGGGGCCACATCAAAGTATGAATTTGCATTCTCGAGCAGATCACTTGGACCTCCAAGTTTTGCAACCATTTTCTCAAAAATTTCTGCCGCTTTTCCGTTATCCAATACCTTCTGGATCATTTCTTCGCCGATACTAGACGTTTGCACCAAGCCACCATGCAAAAGCATTTCTCCGCTCAGTTTAACAACCACCTCCAACAGTCGAGGGTCGCGATGCTTTCCTGTCAAAAAATCTATGGCATTAATCATCTCAAGGCTGTTACCAGCAGCACTCGCAAGCGGCTCGTTCATATCGGTAATCAGTCCCGTGGTTTTAACACCTGCCCCATTGGCAACTGTAACCAGACTTTCAGCCAGTTCTTTGGCCGCTTTAAAATCAGCCATAAATGCACCGCTGCCGCATTTAATATCAAGCACGAGACCTTGCAAACCCGCAGCGAGTTTTTTTGACAAAATGGACGCGGTAATCAATGAGATGTTTTCAACTGTTGCCGTCGCACTACGGATTGCATAGATTTTTTTATCCGCAGGGGCCAAGTCACCCGTCTGACCTATAATAGCACAGCCAACTTCTTTCACCGTTTGTCGAAACAGTGCATTATCTGGGACAGTTGAATAGCCAGGTATCGCGTCGAACTTATCAAGCGTACCTCCCGTGTGGCCAAGGCCGCGACCCGAAATCATCGGCACAAACCCACCGCACGCAGCAACAGCAGGGCCAAGCATCAAGCTGACATTATCACCAATACCACCAGTGGAGTGTTTATCGAGCACAGGCCCATCAAGGTCCCTCCAGTCAAGCACTTGGCCAGAATCCCTCATCGCCTTTGTTAAGGCCACACGCGTCGGCAT
>JAMOMM010000046.1 GCA_027067085.1 Hyphomicrobiales bacterium | reverse complement strand
GTTCAACAGCTAGCTTTAAACCCTCTACATCACGCTCGGATGCAGCTTCCATTTTAATATCGTCAAAGCGCTGATTAAGAGATTCAATTTCACCACGCACTAGATTTAGGTTTTCTTCTGCAGGGCTTGATTCCAACATTACCGCACGAGCCTCACCAATTAAGGAGGCAACGCGTTGCTCTACTTCATAAACTTCTTTTTTGGCAACATCGCTTGCTGTCAACTCAGCCCGACGTGTCATTGCATCGGTTGAATGGCGAACAGCATCAATTTGCTCCCCAATGGTGCCTAGTTTTTCATCGATGTATGAACGGGTTTCATGTTGGCCGCTTTGATTATTCTGGTCAAGCTGCAAACTTAGATCAGCAATACGAGCTTCTAGCGTTGCAATAGCTGGCGCAGTTTGGCTGGCCTGCTCATTTTTCGAAACTTCAGCACGTTTACCAATCTCAGCTAAACGATCTTGCATACTATTAAGGGAATCGCGATTACGCTTTTCACTTGTTTCAATGTGCTCAACAATATTGCGAACAGCTGTTTCTAACGCTTCATAACCAGAGTCTTTTTCAGCTTCAGCATTTTGGTTATTTGATGCTTCAATTTTTTCATCAATTGCTTCTAATCGTGTCGTCACAGCATTAAAAGAAGCTTGTGTTTGGCCTTCGTTGTTTTCGATTCGCTCAATCAGTGCTTCCATTGCACTAACTGCATTGTCTTCATTTTCATAACCGACAAAGCTATTTACAGCCGTTTCCTGATATTGAGTAGCCAGCAAAGAAAGCTGTTCTGTTAAATCATCCAAACGGTGATTCAGTTTGCCAACTTTAGCTTTTGTGTTCTTTGCTGATTTTTTCTTTTTAGCAGAGACACGTGATTTTTTCTTAGATTTTGGGCGATTTTCCGCTTCTCGCTTCAGTTCAGCTTGGCGCGCCTCTTCTTGTATTTTGTGATTAAGCCATTGGCCCAACGTTAAGCCAGAACGACGCGCGGCAGACTTTGCTGCTTCGCGTGTTTCGCTTTCAATCCCCTTAATACTCCATGGGATACCAGGCTTCATAGCAATACTCTTTCTCTAACTTGCGCACCAAACCAGTGCAAACTCAATTTTTCAATTGTTGTAAAAGTTAACTTTTTTGGTAAATATTCGGTTAAGAGCGGTGTAAGTTCTCAAAATAAATGAAAATAAATTTTGAACTAGGAAGAATTTTCAATGACGACGATGGACAAACGGGCCTCTATTTTTTTAAAACGGTGCGATCAAAAGCTGAATTCCCTTCACAATAAACTTGGAAATTTACTGGTTCATTTGTTCCACCAAATCACATTATTTGCTATTAGGGCGGTAACAGTTTGGGCATCGTTTCATGCTTTTATTGGTATGGTACAAGCAGGCCAAAGCAGCATTGGGACAATCAGATGACGACAGTTAAGCCCACGCGAACCGACAGATTACGAACGCTACTTGCGCAAGATACTTGTCATGCGATGCCGTGCTGTTGGGATGGTTTGTCGGCCAAAATGATTGCAGAAGCAGGATACCCATTCACTTTCATGTCGGGCTTTGCAGTGTCAGCATCGCGTATTGGCGCGCCCGATACTGGCTTGATCTCTTTTGGGGAAATGCTTGACCAAGGGCGCAATATTTGTGCGGCAACCAGTGTGCCCGTTTTAGGCGATGGTGATACAGGTTATGGCAACGCCATGAATGTTCGCCGCACCGTCCAATCATATGCCCAAGCTGGATTTGCCGCTATCATGATTGAAGATCAAGTTTCCCCCAAAAGATGCGGTCACACCAAAGGAAAACGGGTTGTTTCGCGCAGTGAAGCGGTTAATCGAATCAAAGCCGCAGTGGATGCGCGCAATGAAGGAGCTGATATTATGATTTTGGCCCGCACCGATGCGCGCCATAGTCACGGCCTTGATGAAGCCATCTGGCGGGCCAAAGCTTTTCGTGATGCTGGCGCTGACATTTTGTTCGTAGAAGCGCCCCAAAGCCTTGAAGAAATGAGGCAAATCACCTCTCAAATTGGCGGCATTCACATGGCCAATCTGATCGAAGATAGCGTCACTCCGCTTTTAACAACAGAGGAACTGCAGGAAATAGGCTATAAAATAGCCGCCTACCCATTAACGGTTCTATCGGCAGCGATGAATGCAATACGTGCAAATTTAGATGCTTTAAAAACAGGCGTCTATCCACGCCATTCTGGGATGAGTTTTGACGAACTCAAACGGCATGTGGGGTTTGATGCGTATTATGAATTAGAACAGCGCTATGATGACAAACGAGAAGATTGAGTTGCCAAATTTGTGCGCTTAAGGGATAGATCTTGTTTCTCAAAATCTGCCTTAAACCAGCAAGTGAATGCTTAAATAGATCAAACGCGATACGCCCTAAAATGGCATAAAGCTGTTCATCATGTTCAGTGGTTTGGTGACAGAACGGTTCATGCTGGTGAAATCGTGACGCATGCGGCTCATATCGCCACCCATTGTGTTGACCGTTTTATTCATGACAAAGACAGATTGATTCATCTTCTTCAATTCAGTGTCCATGGATTTCATATATTTCACCGCTTCCATATATTTGGACATTTGCGCCGTACTTTTAGACATTGCGGTGGTGTTTTTTGACATGATATTTGTATCATCAGACATCAACTTAACGCGGCGTGCCATCAACCCAATATTGGAATTTAGTGCTTCAAGGTTTGAAGAAAGCTTAGTCATATTTTTAGTGATTTCAGGGTCATCAAACCGCGTCACCATTTGACGCATGTCATTGGTAATGCTGAAAATAAGATAGAATCCATAGGCCATGAATAAAACAACAATAACCATGCCAGGATAAACAATCATTTCCCAACGGCGGGCGCTTTTCTCAAATGTTGAAAAAAATCGTTCTGCAGACTCAAGCGGAATAGCCACACTTGGCGCGACCACCAGACTTGGACTCGGCGTTGCCACAGATGCTTCTTCAAGCTGAACAGCCTCATGTGTAGCATCTGGCGCAACATTACGCTGGGCGCGTTTTGCAGTTCGCTTACTTGCTTTTTTGGCAGCTTTCTTTGCTGCTTTTTTTTCAGGCGTTTTGGCCATGCAACATTCTCATATCATTTTTTTTGGTGTAATTTATATCGTATTCAATTTTTGGAATGATTCCAAGGCAAAAATATGTTTTTTTACTTATTTAATTCGTCGCAGTGTTCATAAGTTTGGAGAGTTCTGCCGCTTTTTCTGGCGAAACTTGTTTTAGAACATCAATAATGCCCTGGGCTTTATCAGCTTTTTTTTCCGTTATAAACGCTTTACCTGCACCAAAAAACATTTCAACAGCTTTGTCTGTCTTGCCATTTTTGTAATAAACGTTTGCTAACTCGGCGCGCAGGTCAGCATTTTCGGGCTGTTTTTTGACCAAGTCTTCATAGGCTTCTACTGCTGCTTTATCATTTTCCCAGAACTGTTTTCTAGCCGCTTGCAACGCATCATCAAACGTTTTTTTATCTGTTGCCGCTAGTGGTTTTTTCTCTGCAGCATCATCTGCTTTAATATCAGCTTTCACTGGCTGTTGAGGTTTTTCCTCAACCTTTTCAGCTTTAGCTTCATTACCTTTTGGCGCTTCAGCACCTTTAAGTTTAGAAGCTGCATCATCAGACTTAGACGCGTTTTCTTTTTGAGGTTGTGTTGCCGGTTTTGCCGAATCAATTGGCGGCACTTTTACGGGCTCAATCGCATACTTTCCAAGAACATTGTAAGCACACACACGCGAGCCTGTGTAATTTAAAATCTCATCCCAATGGATATAAGAACCCACACCAATAACAGCGATAGCTGCAACGGCTAAATGACTGAAAATAGTGGCGAAAAATCCACGCCGCTTGGGTTGTGGTTTGCGCACTGGCGCCTGCTTTTCTGGCACGTGTGACTCTTGGGTTTTTTCTTTACTCATTTTACTAACGCCTTTGAATGGCACTTTGTTAATTAACACACTTGATTGAAAACAGGCGGGAAGCTACTTCCCGCCTGAAGGGGTGTAGACGTCTTAGTTAGTTGCCGGTGCTGCTGGTGCAGCCTGAGCTGGCGCAACAGGTGCAGGTGCCGCAGCTTTTGGTGCTACAGGTGCTTGCGCTTTTGGCGCAGGTGCTACTGGTGCACGGTTTCCCCAAGATGGGTTTGAACCCCAATTGCGGTTATTCCAGCC
>JAMOMM010000045.1 GCA_027067085.1 Hyphomicrobiales bacterium | reverse complement strand
TTTATCACATGAAGTTCTGGCAGAAATGATTGGCAGCGTACGCGCGGTTGTCAATCGTCAGTTACAGCACTGGCGACAGCAGGGGATTGTTAATCTCGATCACGGTCATATCGAGGTTAAACAGTTACAAGTGCTGCTTGACCGGGCCAAATCCCATCCAGTTCAACCACAAGAAAAAAACATTTAGCTAGAATTCTACAATACACAAATCTGGGCACAAATCTGGCAAACCTATTGCCCATTTATGACGAGAATTACTCATCAGTTCAACCGCAATTATTCTGGCCGAATTTTTTACTGCTGCTTTTATTGCTGAAATTTTGTTTCGGTAGATTACGGGCCGCGTTGTTACAAAGCGTATTCAAAATTAGATATTTTAGTTTATTTTTACTGCTTGCTACCTAGGTAGCAGACGGCATTTATTTTCCTGATTAGAAAAGACTTACAAGAGTTTGCAAACTCAACAGAGAGTTGTGAACAAAAAAAGACTTTTCATACTTACAGGAGAATTCTCATGTCCCCACTTAAAACAATTGCATTGGCTTCAACTTTAATTATCGCCACGCAGCTTTCGGTTCCAACGCAAGTCAACGCCAAAGAGTTCAAGGTGGAGTGTTCTTCGTTTAAGGACTGTATGACCAAAGGTGAAATGCTTACCAAACGGCGTAAACTATCGTTGGCTCAAGAAGCTTTTCGCAATGCCATCAAGTTTGATGTCACCAACAAGGATGCTTGGCGTAAATTTGAAATTTTGACAATTCGTATTTCTGAAGAGGGCGGTTGCGGCTAAGTTTTTTTGCCACGCTATCAATTATTCTGACGGGCCTTCTAGCTCAACGTGAACCAGAAGCGCTCCAGATTCAACCATCATTGGAGAAAACAAATGCTGAGTTTACGCAAGCAATGGCCGTTCTGGGTCAGTGGTGTCTTTGTTGGTACTGCTGAGATTATGAACTATTGGGCGCTGGGCCGTCCTATTGGATTAACGACAGGTCTTGTTGAAATGACTTCGGCAGCCGAGAGAACGGTTGCTAAAACTTTTGGCATAGATGGTATGGACTGGTGGTCGCGGGCCTATGATCCCAATGTTCACTGGATCATTATTGGTGTTCTTATTGGTGCATGGCTGGTGGCGCGGGCTGAAAAAGAATCCCGCGGCTGGGTGAAATTCCCGCGTCGTGAACTGGCTCTTGCTTTTGCTGGCGGTTTTGTTTTCAGCTTTGGTACTCGCCTTGCTCATGGTTGCACAACGCACCATTTTCTTGGTGGCCTGTCTTCCATGTCTACGGCTTCGCTGCTCTATCTTACAGTGATTATGCCAGCTGGATTTGCCACCTTTTATCTTATGGCCAAAATGAAAATTGGCCATGTGTTTAAGGGGCAGGAAAACCGTGCAACATCTGAGTACGGTTGCCAGAATGGCGGTAAAATGTCGATTGACGGTTGGGCTTGTGAAACCGCTAAAAACTACAACCCCAATCGCGATTGGTTGCGTATCTCCATTCTGGTTATTATGGCGATGTTTTTTTTCAACGCTATCATCGGCTCGTTTATCTATGGTACGCAAGATGGTCTGTTCGGCTGGGGTTATTCTCTTAAAACCATTGGCTGGGGTATGATTATATGGTTTTTGCTTATTGGTCTGGTTGCAGGCTTTGGTATGGCAAAAACTGGCTTTGGTACTGAATGTGCTTTTATGACACCAGAAATTTCTATGGGTGTCGATAAGAAAGAAAACTTCTTTGAAAAGGTTTGGCATATTCCTGCTTCAACCCGTTTTCTATTCCGCTCTATGTCTCCCTTTACAGCAATGTTTATTGAAATATTCATGCTGTGGGTAGCCATTATGATTGGCTGGCAGTTCTTTGATGTGAAATTGCCATTGGGCATGAACCCCAACTGGGTATTACTTCTTGGGGCTGCCTGTCAGGGCTTTGGCTCAGTGGCGATGATTGGTTGCGAAATCCGCACTTATATGCGCCTTGGCCTTGGTTATATGACAGCTGTTGTTGCCTTTCCTGGTTTCCTTTTGGGCTATCTTCCTTATACGCTCTATCAAGATTATTGGGAAAACCTTGCCAAAGAAACCACCATCACCAAAGTTAAACACGTCACTGATATTTTCAGCTACGACCCTACGATCCAACTGCTCACTGGCCTTGCCTATGGCATGCTGATTGCGGGCTTGTTGTACTGGAGTATTAAACGCGGTCTGGCCCTTACTGGTTTCTCATTTAAGGAAATGGCGACCACTAATAATGATGACTTGGCGATCAAATATTTTAATCGGCCAGAAAACCAAGGAGAGGCCGTTGCAATGCCTGAACTGGTTAGAGACGAAATAACTTCGTTGGAACAATCAGTCAGTCATGCTGCCAGTCCTTCTGCCAACCCTTCTGCCAGCGTCTCTGCAAGTAAGGGAGTTGTCTGATGATAAACCGTCGTGAAATTATTGCAGGCCTTACTAGCCTTGCAGCTTTAGCAAGCAGCTTAAACCCTGCCATGGCAGTGCAGCCAAAAAGCTCGTTGAATTGGGTTGAATTTACCAATCGTATGGATGAGCTTGCTCAACGCTTTGCCTCAGGAAAAGTGGGACAGCAAAAAATGGAACAAGGTGGCTTGGCCCTGATCTCGCGCCTTGATATTGATAGCGCTTCATTTCGTCAGGCAGAAAACAATTCGTTTGAAAGCGGGAATGCTTTTTGGCTGTGGCAAAGAATGCTTCGCACGACACGGCTTGATGGTGGCATTCTCAATATCGATCAAACACAGATGATCCCATTGCACGATCACCCAGGGGCCACTGGTATGGTGCGCATCATTTCTGGGGAAGCTGAAGTGTGGAAATTTCAGCGTGCGGACTCTAAAAAGCACCAATCAGGAATGGCAGACTTAAAGCTGGTATTTCGCGGTATTCTTGGCCCTGGAGATACCGCAACAGTTACCCCGCAAAATGGTAATATTCATGCCCTGCGCGCTGTTAGCAAAGAATGCCGGATGCTTGATTTTTTCATCCCACCTTTTGATCGGCGCTCGCTGCTTTATTTCAAACCAGATCACGATAACTGGTTCGATAAAGCACAAATCTCATGCCGAGCAATTGGGCGAAACGAATTTACTCGGATGTGAAATGTTGTCCCAACCTAAATAGAAAAGGAATGAACTGATGAAACGTAATAACAAGATACTTAAAAGCCTTATGGCTGTTGGTGTTGTTTTTGCACTGGCTTCACCGTTGTATGCTGCGGGAGATTTTTCCAACCTGCCCGCAAAAAAGCAAACAAGCCTTGGTCTTTATATGACTTCAACAGATGCTTACAACTACACCTTAAAGAACATGGACAAAACTTTGTTCGTCGATATTCGCACTCCTTCAGAGGTTAATTATCTGGGAGCTGTAACGGTTATGGACAAACTTGTGCCTTGGGTGTTTATGGACGCAACAGGCTGGAACGCCAAGAAGCACCGCTATAAAAGACGCGTAAACAAAAACTTTGTTGCTGATATAGATGCTGCATTAAAGGCAAAGGGATTAACAAAGAATGACACCGTTATTTTGATGTGTCGTTCGGGTGACCGTTCGGCTGCTGCTGTTAATCTGTTAGCCAAAAATGGCTATACCAAAGTTTATACTGTGGTGCATGGCTATGAAGGTGATAAGGCAAAAACTGGCGCTAACAAAGGAAAACGCGTTGTAAACGGCTGGAAGAACTCCAAACTGCCATGGACGTATTCTCTTGATGGCGACTTGATGTATTACAATAAATAACATCTGGGACACACGAAAAAATGAAGGGCTGGGATTTTCAGCCCTTCTTCTGGTTGGCAAGCCAAGGACACCAAAGTAGAACTTTTTTTGTAATCTGCTACTCAGGTAGCAGTCTGGATTGCCAGGTTGAACTATGGGTCTCTTATGTCGCTCTTTTTCGAAAAGAGCTTTTAACTACACAAAGAGGAGGCTGTTGTGACAATCACTGTACATGATAAAATCATCAAAACCGACAATGAAGGTTATCTTCTTACCCTCCAAGACTGGAGCGAAGAGATCGGACTGGAATTGGTCAAACAACATAAAAAACTTGCCCACGAAACGTTTAAACAGGAAAATGATTCCAAACACAATCTGTATGAAATATTCCCACATGGACCAATTGGGATGATTGCAAAAATGGCAGGTATCCCCAGAACTGCGATTTCCAAAGAAGTCAG
>JAMOMM010000044.1 GCA_027067085.1 Hyphomicrobiales bacterium | reverse complement strand
CCTTGCGATGGACCAATTCAGAAGCGGCAAACCCTGGATAGATTTCGACACCCATGGCCTCGGCCTGCTCTCCAAGCCAACGGCAGACATTGCCCAATGAAACCGCATATGCACCGTGATTACTCATCAGCTTTGGCATGGTGAAGTTTGGCACTCGAATAGCGCCTGCTTTACCCAGCACATAAAACCGATCTTGCGTGACGGGTGTGTTGAGTGGCGCGCCTTTTTCTTTCCAATCAGGGATCAACTCATCTAACGCGATCGGGTCAACCACAGCACCAGACATAATATGAGCGCCAACTTCTGAACCCTTTTCCAAAACGCAAACCGAAACTTCACGGCCTTCTGTCTCACCAAGTTGTTTTAATTTAATTGCGGCGGCAAGACCAGCAGGACCAGCACCAACGATCACAACATCATATTCCATTGCTTCGCGTTCTGGGGTTTGTGTTTGGTTTTGTTGGTCAGTCATAAAATCTCCTTAGCTTTTCCAAGCTTACATTGGTGCTAATTGCGGCGCTATCTGCTTTTTTGCGTACATTTACTGTTACTTTTGTTATACTCAAAAGCAATAGAAAATGAAATTCCCTTCAGCCATGTTTTAGTGCCGAAACGACTTTATGACCGATGAACCTCAAATAACCGACCTTGAAGCCCAACTTAGTGCTTTGTCGTGGCTTATCGATATGGGGGTTGATGAGGCCATTGGCGAAGAAACCATTGATTGGTTCGAAAGAGTTGTTACCCCTGCCGCCGCAGCCAACGATGGCGTGCAAGCACCACAAGTTGACATTCCCAAACGCCGTCAAGCACCAACTGCACCCGTTCAAAGTGCCGCGCGGGCAGTTTCTTCTTCTGATAATTTGGTTGCCGATGCGCGCAAATTGGCAAGCGATTGTAAAACCATTGATGACCTCATCAAAACACTTGAAAAGTTTGAGGGCTGCCCTCTTTCGCGCACGGCCTCTAACCTTAGCTTTGTTGATGGCAATGTGGATGCTGATGTACTGATTATTGATGAATCGCCAGGCCGTGAAGAGGATTTGCAAGGCAAACCGCTGGTTGGTCGTGCAGGGCAATTACTTGATACAATGCTTGGCCATATTGATTTATCTCGGGATAATGACAACCCTAGGCAAGCGGTCTTAGTTTCTAACTTGGTTTTTTGGCGGCCACCTGGCAACCGCAAGCCAACTGATTCTGAAACCATGATGTGCGTACCGTTTATCAACAAACTCATCGAAATCACATCGCCTAAAGTCATCGTCTGCCTTGGCGCGATGACAGCACAGCGCTTAACGGGACAAACCCTTGGCATTCAACGGTTGCGTGGCAGGTGGTTTGACTACCAACGCGACGGTGCAACAATTCCCGTACTGTGTAGTTTACGGCCATCGTTTTTGCTCAATCAACCAGCCCAAAAAATGCTGGCGTGGCAAGACTTGATAAACCTCAAATTAAAACTTCTCGAATTGGGCTAGTGTAGCACCATAAACTTTTAGAAATTAACGGAGCCAATTTATGGGTCATGCAACATCTGGGCGCGAATTTATTCCTGTGCGCATTTCTATTCTTATCGTATCAGATACTCGCTCTTTAGACGATGATAAGTCTGGCATCATTCTCAAAGACCGACTTGAAAAAGCAGGGCACATTTTGGCTGGCCGCATGGTTGTTAAAGACAACATCGAAAAAATTCGCGCCATCGTCAACGAGCAACTTGATCGCGAAGATGTTGATGTGGTCATTTCGACGGGCGGAACGGGCCTCACTGGCTTTGATGTTACCGTTGAAGCCATGCGCGGGATTTTTGAAAAAGAAATCGAAGGGTTTTCCGTGGCATTTCATATGGTGTCTTGGAAAACCATCGGCACCTCTACCGTTCAATCAAGAGCAACGGCGGGTGTGGCAAAGGGGAAGTATATTTTCTGTCTGCCTGGCTCAACAGGGGCATGCAAAGATGCTTGGGATGGGATACTTGTCCAACAGCTCGATTACCGTCATACGCCATGTAATTTCGTTGAAATGATGCCGCGCCTTGATGAACATATGCGGCGGACCAAGAGTTAGGGCGTATCGCGTTTGAATAGTTTCAAGCATTCACTTACTGGTTTGAGGCAGGTCTTGTGAAACAAGGCCGTTCAAGACAATAAAGTGAATTCAATTTAACGCGATAGGCATTAGAGCATTAGGCTCTATTCAATAAATTCAAATATAAAAAGGGCGCTTTGAAATCAATCAAAACGCCCTTAAAATTTGTATTTTAAAAATTCTAGTTTAGGCGTGTCTTAATCAAAGCGATGCTTTCATCAATCAGTTTGTTGCCTTTTGCCCCTTTGGTGGCTTGTTCAACCATGTCAGAAGCCGCAGCAATCGCCAAGTCAGCCGCAGCTGACCGCACTTCGGTCACTGCTTGTGCTTCGGCTTGAGCAATTTTATCTTCAGCCATTTTTGTACGACGTGCCAGACTTTCAACAAGCTTTTCACGTGTTTCTATCGCCATGGCTTCTGCTTCAACTTTTGCTTGAGCAATAATGCCTTCAGCTTCTTTTTCAGCTTCTTTGCGTTTGCGCTCATACTCAGCCAAAAGGTTTTGAGCTTCTTCGCGTAGTTTTTGAGCTTCATCTAGTTGATTTTTAATCCGCTCTGCACGAGCATCAAGAGCACCGGTAATCATGCCCGGTACGCCTTTCCAGATTAAAAGACCAACGAAAAGAAAAAAACTAATGGCAACCCAAAATTCAGGTGTTTTGAACATGGTGCTTCCTTAATTCTTTGCAGCTGATGCAACAGCTTTTGAAACTGATGCGGCTGTTACTTTGGTGCCTGTAAGATCACCAACAATTTCGCTTGCCAAATCTGACGCGATTTTGCTGACTTCTCCCATGGCTTTGGTTTTCATTGCATTGATAGATTTTTCAGCATCGGCAACTTTGCCTGCGATTTCTTTATCAACACGAACACGTTCTGCTTCAATCTCTGCACCAAGTTTGTCACGCGTTTCTTGCGCTATGGTATGAGCCTTTGATTTTGCGTCCGCTAAAGCTGCTTCATAAGATGCAATAGCTTTATCAACGTCTTCTTTCATAGATTGCGCACGATCAAGATCGTTAGCAATTTTATCAGAGCGTTGTTCAATTGTGCCGCCAATTTTTGGCAACGCAACTTTTGCAATGATGATGTAGAGAACCGTGAAGGTTATCGCCAACCAAATCAATTGCGGTGAAAATGTCGAAAAGTCTAACTGAGGCATTTCTGCTCACCATTCTATGAGATGCCGAAAAATCGACACTCATTTAACCAGATGGTGACCTGATTATTCAGATCACCCGTAACTTTGTTGTTTTCGTAAAATTAAAATACGAAAAGAATAATCAAAGCAATAACAAGACCGAAAAGGCCTGTTGCTTCTGCAAGGGCAAAGCCCAATAGTAGATTTGGGAACTGGCTTTGAGCCGCTGCAGGATTGCGAAGTGCGCCTGCTAGGTAGTTACCAAAAATTGTACCAATACCAACGCCAGCGCCTGCTAGAGCGATAGCTGCCAGACCGGCCCCGATTAGTTTTGCTGCATCTGCTTCCATAGTTCAAACTCCTTTAAATGAATAACGTAATGGATTAAAATTAGTGCATGTTAATTGCATCGTTTAAATAAATGCAAGTTAACACGGCGAACACATATGCTTGTAGGAACGCTACAAGAATCTCTAGACCTGTTAGTGCAACCATGATGCCTAAAGGCAACCAGCCACCAAGGAAGCCCATACCAACAACAAAGCCAGCAAATACTTTAAGCATTGTATGGCCAGCCATCATGTTTGCAAACAAACGAACTGACAGACTGATTGGACGGGTAAAATATGAAATGACCTCAATAACCACAAGCAGTGGAAGAAGTACCGATGGGACACCAGAGGGAACGAAAAGCTTTAGGTAATGTAAGCCATGCTTAGCAAAACCAACGATCGTTGCGCCAATGAAAACAAATATCGCTAGGCCAAAGGTCACGATAATGTGGCTGGTCACGGTAAATGAGTATGGCAACATACCAAGCATGTTGGCGCCAAGAACAAACATAAACAGTGTGAAAATCAGCGGAAAAAACGCACGGCCCGTGTCACCAAGAATATCACGCATCATGCCTGAAATAAATTCGTAGGCCAATTCGCCCAACGACTGCAGACGGCCTGGAACCATTTTATTAGAACCAAGAAGCAATACCAGA
>JAMOMM010000043.1 GCA_027067085.1 Hyphomicrobiales bacterium | reverse complement strand
AACTGTTGCGCGCTATAAAAGCTGAAGGCCGTCAGGTTATTTGGTCCTGTGATCCGATGCACGGCAATACCATAACGGCTGAAAGTGGCTATAAAACCCGCCCGTTTGATCGTATTTTGGGCGAAGTTCGCAACTTTATGAATATTCATAAAGCTGAAGGCACGCACGCAGGTGGCATTCACGTGGAAATGACGGGCAAAAATGTAACTGAGTGTACAGGTGGTGCTTTTGCCTTGGCTGATAAAGATTTATGTGACCGTTATCACAGTCATTGCGATCCACGCCTAAATGCTGACCAAGCACTAGAATTGGCGTTTCTCATCGCTGAAGAGTTGAAAAAGGGGCAACGCGATGTTGATTTAACCAGCATTGCCGCCGCCGAATAATTTTCAGCCAGTCTTATGAATATTGCGTCCTTACTATTTTTTATTGTTGCCGCGTAGGTTGATTAAGTTACCAAACAAGATCAACCCCGCGCCGACGATAAGAAATATATCCACACCCTCTTGATATAACCACCACCCCAAAATGGCCACCAATGGCACACGGGCAAAATCAATTTGCGTGATCGTTGAAGCGTCAGATAGTTGCAATGCGCGCGCTAAGCAATAATGCGCGGTTAAAGCGGCAATACCAACGGCAATCAGCCAAGGCCAAGTTGCTGTTGATGTAGGCAATTGCCAGTAAAACATTGCGATTACTGAGACAAAAACCAACTGAGTACCAACCATATAAAACAACGTTGTAAACGCTGTATCCTTTTTGAGCAGTTGTTTTGTCATAACAACCGAGAAAGCAAAGCCGACGGCACTTAAAAGAGCAAATAATTGTCCAGGTTCGACCGCTGTAAAGCCAGGTCGAACGATAACAAGTATCCCGATAAACCCAACGATGATGGCGATGATTTTATTTTTGGTAATTTTGTCACCTAAATAAAACACCGCAATGATGGCGGTCCAAATCTGCATGGTAAATTCTATTGAAACAAGTTGCGCCAGTGGAATAAGAGTTAAGGCATAAAACCAAGAAAATTGTGCACCAAAATGAAAACTGTTTCGCACCACATGGCGTGGAAGCTGGTTGGTTTTTAAACTCGAAAAACCTTTCCACATGGCAATCGGTAGCAAAATAGCTATACCAATCGCCGAGCGAAAAAACATGAGCATATTAACAGGAATATCGGCGGTGGCCTCGCGTCCTGCAGCCGTCATCATCAACATGGAGGAAAACCAACCAAGCATCCATAAACCTGTGCGCCATTGAGGGGATATGTTCAACTTGGTTTCCTGATGTTGAAGAGGTGAATTGTTTTCATGCTTGACGAATGCAAGAACTTTGCCCATGTTGGTTCCATGAAAACCGCTCACACGCAAACTAATTATAAATCCATTTGCATTATTTGTTGCAAAATTATAATCCACTAGACATTTCTAGCTGGCAGCGGTTTGCTTTACTAAATTTCAAAAATTAAGCGCCCAAGCTGGCAGCAACGCATTAGCTGAACTTTTTGGAACAAATCATGACGCTTAAATTTTACAATACGCTGACCAAGCAAAAACAAACCTTCGAACCTATCGATGATAAAAATGTGCGCATGTATGTGTGTGGGCCAACCGTGTATGATTATGCCCACATCGGCAACGCCCGTCCGATTATTGTTTTCGATGTGTTGTTTCGTTTGCTACGTCACACTTATGGCGCAGATCACGTTACCTATGTTCGCAACATCACCGATGTAGATGATAAAATTAACGCTCGCGCTGACAAGGAAGGCATCTCGATTGCTGAAGTAACCAAGCGCACCACAGATCAATTTCACAAAGACATTAAAGCTCTTGGCGTGCTGGAACCAACCGTAGAACCGCGCGCTACCGATCATATTAAAGAAATGATCGAGATGAATAAAACCTTGATTGAAAAGGGCCATGCCTACGTTGCAGAAGGCCATGTGCTTTTCTCCGTCCCATCAATGAGAGATTATGGCCGTCTGTCAAACCGTACCTTGGATGAAATGATCGCCGGCGCACGGGTTGAAGTGGCATCATATAAAAAAGACCCAACTGACTTTGTCTTGTGGAAACCGTCAAGCGGCAATGAACCGGGCTGGGAAAGCCCATGGGGTTTTGGTCGCCCCGGTTGGCATATCGAATGTTCAGCCATGTCGGAAAAGTACCTCGGCAAAACCTTCGACATTCACGGCGGCGGCATCGACCTAACATTCCCCCACCACGAAAACGAAATCGCCCAATCACGCTGCGCCCACGGCACTGACCACATGGCTAACCTGTGGATGCACAATGGTTTTTTGCAGGTTGAAGGCGAGAAAATGTCCAAGAGCTTGGGTAACTTTATCACCATCAATGAGCTGCTAGAAAAGTGGCCGGGTGATGTGCTGCGCCTCAACATGCTGCGCACCCAATATCGCCAACCGATTGATTGGACCGAGAACGGGTTAGATGAGTCTTATGATGCGCTCAAAACATGGTATTCTCGTTGTGAGTTTGGCAAAGCTAATGAGCTTGATGAAACCGTGTTTAATGCGCTAGCAGATGACCTTAACACACCAAAAATGATTGCAGCACTTCACCAGCTTAAAGGCGATGGCCTTGCTGGTTCTTTAAAAGCTTTAGGCTTTACAGGTAACCTCGATGATCCGCGCTTGAACTCACTTGATGAAACCGCCATTCAAGCCCTAATCACCGCCCGCAACCAAGCCCGCGCCGATAAAAATTGGGCCGAGTCCGACCGCGTAAGAGACGAGCTTGATGTCATGGGTGTTGTATTAAAGGATGGACCTGATGGAACAAGCTGGGAAGCAAAGCGGTGACTTGTCCCCATTCGACTAGCGCTGCCGCACTGCCCATCTTTTCCAAGGCTTGGCCCACAAGGGGGAGGGAAAGTCTACACGCTTTAAATCCCCCTCCCCCTCGTGGGGAGGGGCTAGGGGAGGGGTGCTTGCCGCACATAAGAGCGTGGGGTTATCCTTTATGCCCATAACCCGCATCACCTCCCAAACCCGCCAACGTGCTCAAAAACTACGTCGTGAAATGACCCCACCAGAACGCGCGTTGTGGCAGCATCTTAAACGGCTAAAACACCAAGGCCATAAATTCCGCCGCCAAGCGCCTATTGGTCACTATATTGTCGACTTTGTGAGCTTTTCGGACAGGTTGGTGATTGAGCTTGATGGTAGAACCCACGATGGTGAGGAAGCTGTTGCATATGACAAAGCCCGCGATGCATTTCTTCGCTCGCAAGGGTTTGAGGTGTTACGATTTTCGAACGTATTGGTTTTGAGTGATGTAGAAGCTGTTGTGAATACTATTCTTAGTAAGGTGACAAATGACAATTCCTAACCCAGATGGCCCCACCCCCAACCCCTCCCCACAAGGGGGAGGGGAGCAAAGTAACCTCCTTAAATCAGATGCAAATTCTTCCCCCTCCCCCTCGTGGGGAGGGGCTAGGGGTGGGGTGATTGCCGCAAACAAGAGTAAAGAAATGCCTCCACCCAACCCAAACGATTTCCCATTCCCTAAACGCTGGCTCTGGTATATCGCCATAAAAATAGCCCTTCTCGCCGCCATCACCGTTGGCGTGTTAAAATGGAAGGGCTTGTTGTAAGGTCCTAAAAGGCTGGCCACACTCCCCTTATTCCCTCAATAAAAGTAGCAATCACATGACCAAACAAAAGCTTTATCTTTACGACACAACTTTGCGCGATGGTGCTCAGACGCCTGGCATTGATTTCTCGCTTGAAGAAAAGCAGGCGATTATTGCCATGCTTGATGAGTTGGGCCTTGACTATATTGAGGGCGGATATCCAGGGGCCAATCCAACCGATACAGCGCTGTTTGACATTGAACATAAAACCAACGCTCAATTTGCCGCGTTCGGTATGACCAAACGGGCAGGGCGCTCGGTTGAAAATGATCCAGGTTTACAGACGCTTTTACAAGCAAAATCAGATGCTATTTGTTTTGTCGCTAAGTCGTGGGACTACCATGTAAAAGTCGCGCTAGGGTGTACCAATGAAGAAAATCTGGAAGGCATAGACGTATCGGTTCGCGCCACCATTGTAGCTGGCAAAGAAGCGCTGGTTGATTGCGAACACTTTTTTGATGGCTATAAAGCCAACCGCGAATATGCGTTGGCTTGTGCAAAAACTGCCTATGACGCGGGCGCGCGCTGGGTGGTTTTATGTGACACCAATGGCGGCACGCTGCCCCATGAAATT
>JAMOMM010000042.1 GCA_027067085.1 Hyphomicrobiales bacterium | reverse complement strand
CACCACGCACTTCTAAAGAACCCGCAATCCACGTTTTGCGTGCATCGGTAGGTGATGCTGAAGGTTTAAACCAGCTGCAGCGCGCACCATTTAGAACTCTTGAAATTGGCGACAATGCATTACCTTTTGCAATTACCATGCTTGCGCCTGCACCAACGGCAATTTTCGCAGCTTCAATTTTGGTAATCATTCCACCCGAACCAACATCGGTTTCGGCCACCCCCGCCATAGCCTCAATTTCAGGAGTAATCTTTTCAACCAAAGGAATAAATTGCGCGTCTGGTAAATTTGGCGGCTTGCTATATAGCCCGTCAATATCGGACAGCAAAACCAAACAATCTGCTGACACCATAGAAGATACACGGGCGGCCAAACGATCATTATCCCCATAACGAATTTCAGATGTCGCTACCGTGTCATTTTCGTTAATCACTGGCACCGCACCTTGTTTAAGCAAGGTTGACAACGTTGCACGCGCATTAAGGTAACGGCGGCGTTGTTCAGTATCGGTTAGAGTTAGTAAAATCTGGCCTGTTGTTAGATCGCGCGCCGATAAAACACTTTGCCAAGCATGGGCCAAGGCAATCTGACCACACGCTGCTGCCGCCTGACTTTCCTCAAGCTTTAGCGCGCCCTTAGCAAACCCAAGTAAATGGCGACCAAGTGCAATTGCCCCTGACGAGACGATAAGAACGTCTTTGCCAGCCTGTTTTAATTGAGCAATATCTTGGCCAAGAGCGCCAAGCCAGTCACTACGTAACTCGCCTGTTTTAATATCAACCAATAATGCCGAACCGACTTTAATCACAACCCGATTGGCTGCAACTAAGGCCTCTTTGCCGCTTTTAATCATGGCTGCCAACCGACATCTTCTTCATCATCACATTTAAGGTCGTTGGCGCGGCGCTCATCAACCAGAGCTAAAAGTTTAAACATTGTTTCGCGAACGTTTTGCCCCGTGGCAGCCGATAACAACAACGGCTCAACGCCAATTTCTTTCTTAAACAATGCCGCTTTTTCAGCCAGCTCGTCTTCGTCAACCGCGTCAATCTTGTTTAGGCCAATAATTTCAAGTTTATCAACCAAACCATTGTCATAAGCATCAAGCTCAGCGCGAACCGTGCGATAATCGCCAACAGGATCTGGTTGAGTAACATCTACCAAATGCAACAAAACCGCACAACGCTCCACATGACCTAAAAACCGATCACCAATCCCAACACCCTCATGGGCCCCTTCGATAAGGCCTGGAATATCTGCCAACACAAAACCATTGTCTCCCACTTCCACCACGCCCAACTGCGGGTGCAGAGTGGTAAACGGATAGTCTGCAATTTTTGGTTTGGCAGCAGAAACTTGCGCTAGCAAAGTTGATTTACCTGCATTTGGCAGGCCAGCAAGCCCAGCATCAGCAATCAATTTCAGGCGCAACCAAATCCAACGCTCTTCGCCAAGTTCACCAGGGTTTGCATGACGCGGCGCGCGGTTTTTTGACGTTTTAAAACGCGTATTACCAAAGCCGCCATTGCCCCCTTTAGCCAATTGGATTTTGTCTCCAACATTGACCAAGTCAGCAATCATGGTTTCATTATCTTGTTCAAAAATTTGAGTGCCCGTAGGTACTTTTAAAGTAATGTCTTTGCCCGCACCGCCCGTACAATTTGAGCCCATACCATGCACGCCCGTATCAGCTTTAAAATGTTGAGCATAGCGATAGTCAATCAAGGTATTAAGGCCATTGACCGCTTCAACATAAATGTGCCCACCACGGCCACCATCACCGCCATCAGGCCCACCCATTTCGATATATCTTTCACGGCGAAAGCTCACACTGCCACCACCACCATTGCCAGAACGTATAAACACCCGTGCTTGATCTAAAAATTTCATAAACTTACCTTTATACGCTCTGATCTATATTTAAAAAATTGGTAGCACAACGTCGTACTATATCCCAATCTTTACGATGCAACTCTACCTTTATGGTCGCCATATCCTGCCCGCTTGCCTGACAATGGCGAACCCGCTGGCCCACATGGTTAAACCCCAGTTTATGCAACACTTTACCTGATGCCTCATTTTTAAGATTAAAATCAGTTGTTATCACCTCAAACTGAAACATCTCAAACACATGAGAAAGAACCGCTCGACCGGCTTCTGTCGCATAGCCATTGCCCCAGTATTCAACGCCGATCCAATAACCAAAATCAATTTCATTATTGTCATCAACAGGCCCAGACCCACAACACCCAATAAATTGTTGGCCATCTTTCAAAAATATTGAAAAAGCTGTCCCGACTGCCATTTCTCCAACAATTCTAATCCAGTCCAAAGCATCATCTACGCAATACGGATGCGGCATGGTTGATAGCATATATGCAATATCAACATGGTTCGCCATGTCAGCCATTGTCTGGGCATGGGCGCGGCACGGTGGCACCAACAACAATCGCTCTGTTTCTAATAATTGATCCATCAGTACTACAAATTCTCAAACCAAAAAAGGGAGCCGGCTACCCGTCTCCCTTTTGGAAATTTTAATAATATCATCTTCCGCCAGGATTAGGTCCGGCGAAAAACAAGCGCCGTTATTCAGCAGCTTCTGCCGGGATCACAGACACATAAGTGCGACCGCCCGCTTTTTTATTAAACTTTACATTGCCAGTAATCACAGAAAAGATCGTGTGATCTTTACCCATACCAACATTATCACCTGGGTGCCACTTAGTGCCACGCTGGCGCAAAATAATATTGCCAGAAATGACGTGTTCGCCACCATATTTCTTTACACCAAGGCGGCGACCGGCTGAGTCGCGACCGTTACGGGATGAGCCGCCTGCTTTTTTGTGAGCCATGAGGTGTTATCCTTCAAATTTTCTTAAACGTTTGACGTTTAGTACAATAAATAAACGCTACAAGCAACTTGCAGCAAATGAATGCTAGCTGTTGAGCTTAACCTTTGGCTAATTCTGCAGCTTGTGACAACCAATCATCACGATCGATACGGCCTTTAAATGACAGTGCATCATCAACATTTGCAATATCATCTTTGGTAAAGGCAGCAACTTGCGCAAATGTGTAAATGCCAAGTTCATTGAGTTTTTTCTCAAGAACAGGTCCAACACCTGAGATCTTTTTAAGATCATCAGCTTCACCAGAAGGTTTTGCAAATAATGCGCCTGCTGGAACATCAGCTTTTGCCGCAGCTTTAGGGGCTGCTTTTTTCGCTTCTTTTTTCTCTGGAGCAGGTTTGGCTTCAGCTTTTGGCTTTGCCGCAGCTTTTGGTTTAGCAGCAACTTTAGATGCTTTTTTGCCACCTGTTAAAATTTCGCGGATACGCAGAACAGTCAAATCTTGACGGTGACCATTGCGACGACGATAACCCTTACGGCGTTTCTTTTTGAAAACAATGATTTTCTTGCCACGAGCTTGTTCAACCAACTCAGCAGCAACAGCTGCGCCATCAACAAACGGTGCACCAACTTCAACAGCGTCACCTTCGCCAACCATCAATACTTCTTCAAGTGTCAACATATCGCCAACTTCACCTTGCAGGCGTTCTACGGTAATTCTTTCATCGACAGCAACACGATATTGTTTGCCACCAGTCTTAACGACTGCATACATATGTTTATTCCTTTTGTTTTAAGCCGCGTCATACGGTGCCACACGAATGTGAACTTCAACACCAACCGCAAAACAGCGAAATTTGGCGGATACAAACCTTTTGCACCCACAGTTTGTGCGCATATAGGCCAATACAGGCCAAATTGTCAAGAAGTTTACACCTCAAAACCCAACCTGATTGCCGCAGAACCTTAGAACCCTCCTCAGTAAGCCACAGGTCTTATGTCGCAAAACCTAAACGATAGTAATATCGTTCAAAAGTTCCACTTTCATCACATTTTCAATAATGACACCAGTTTCACCATTTTCATCACTCAAGGCAGAAAAAATCCGCCTTCATGCGCTTGCAAAGCCAATGAAATCACCACCCCATCTTTATTTGCTAAAGTTGCAGAGCGTAAATCACTTAATCATTCCTCTCGGAATGCGCGTGTAACTTGATCTTTAAGAGGCTGGATTAAATAACTAAGCGGCGTACGTGCTCGCGTCTGGATAAACGCTTCTGCTGGCATGCCTGGAATAAGCTTATTCTCACCCAATTGTTTAATGGCTTCCTCATCTAGTTTTAACTTCACAGCAAAATACGGCGGCATATTGTTTTGTGGTTGGGT
>JAMOMM010000041.1 GCA_027067085.1 Hyphomicrobiales bacterium | reverse complement strand
TGTCATGCCAACAAAGCCTGACCAAACATGAGTAAACTCTGGTGCGCCCAATTGCGGAAAGGCTTTGGCTAAGCGTGCCCCAACCATGGTTTTTAAACGCTGCTCAGCATTAAACGGCACCATAAGGGCAGCACCTGTTACCAACCTATTACGAGCATCATAGCGAAAGAATTGCAAATCCCCGCGTGTGTCAGAAACCGCTTGGCGGTTGGGCATAATCTCTTCGCGCAACTCTTGGCTTAGAGGGGGGGTCGCCATTTGCCATGAGGTCACAGGGATGAGTGAACGTGCGGTTTTTGTTTCCAATGTGGTTGATAGTTCGTTTGAATAGGCATTGGTTGCCATCAAAACAGCATTGGTTTTTACTGAACCCGTTGGGGTTAAAACCTGCCAGCCAGAACCCGACTTTCTAACTTGTTCAGCAATTGAGTTTTCAAAAATTTTAACGCCAGCACGCGAACACGCTGTTGCCAAACCACGCGCGAATGCCATCGGATTTATATGGCCGCCCGTAGGGTTTAACATGCCACCAAACCATTGCTTGGACCCAAGCAATTTTTCGCATTCGTCCTTGTCTAGCAATTGTGCGGGAGCACCGCGTTTGGACCATGCTTTCACCCGCGCCGCGCTGGTTTTCATATGGCCCCAAGTGTGGGCGGGTTGAAACCAACCTGTTTGTTCAGCCTCACAATCAATGTTTTCTTGGCGGGCCAAGGCAAACAAAAACTCGGCACTCTCAGCAATCAAGCTTACAAGCCGTTCGCCTGTTTGCCCGTAACGCTTTTCAATTTGCTCTGGTTCTGGGCCTGACAGAACGGGAATGACCTGACCACTATTGCGGCCCGAACCGCCAAAGCCAATGGTGCGGCCCTCTAGCAACGTAACGGCATGGCCTGCCTTGGCCAAATGAAGCGCGCACGATAAGCCCGTAAACCCACCGCCAATGATAACCACATCGCTTTGGTTCTCGCCCTGTAGGGTTGGGAAGTTTTTCGATGGCGGCGTTACATCATTCCATAGGGAAGCAACGGTGTGAGCTTTGGGTTTTATGGCGGTCACGAACAAATCCTATTGGCTATTGTTTGGCAAACAAATTGGACATGTCTTTAAAAGTTTTAAATTCTAGCGCGTTGCCCGATGGATCGTATAAAAAGAATGTCCCCTGCTCGCCTGGTTGACCTTCGAAACGAATTTTAGGTTTCAAAACAAAATCAACCCCAGCGCCTTCTAGTTTTTTTGCCAGCGTATGCCAGACATCCCAATCAAGCACCGCGCCAAAATGAGGGATCGGCACGTGATCGCCATCGACATCGCCTGTCTTGGGTTTTGAAAGGTCGTTAGGGCGTACGTGAGCAGATAATTGGTGGCCAAAAAAATCAAAGTCTAACCAATGGGCTGTTTCACGGCCCAAAGCGCAGCCAAGCAAGTCACGATAAAATACGCGGGTTTCTTCGAGGTCGCGAACAGCAAAGGCCAAATGAAAAGGATTTATGGACATGAGGGAATTCCTTCTTATTATTTTCCCATCATTCTTATCGTTGTTCTTTGAACCTGTCGAGTATGGAGAAAGAAAACTATTACTGCGCATAGCTGCGAAACTTCAGTTCATTTTAGATTTATCAAAAAAACAAAAAGCCCCACCGAGGGGGTTCGGTAGGGCTAAAATTCTGCCATTAAAAACAGCAGAACGCGTTGCTTGGGTTCGAATTCAAGCAACTACCAAGATAGTGTTTTCACATTGGGGTCAAACAAAATCTCGGAGACGATTTTGGGATTTCCCATTGTAACACCATCGATATAATCTTTTTTGGTTAGGCCTGCAGCTTTTGAGCAAAGCCCACACATGATGACTTTACCGCCGTCTTTCATGAATGCGGTAAGGAGATCTTGGATTGAAAGACCTTTGTCTTTCAATAAGCCGTGGACGTGCGAAGCCCGCTTTTTGTCGGCGAGGTATACAGCACGGACATTAAGCCAAATAGCCACTGGCTTATGACCCTGATTTAATACTTTTTTATGGGCGAATGAAATTGCTTTGGCAGCAGCCCATGTATCATCAGTCGTAAGGTTTACAAATAAACCCGGTTTTGCAGCATCTGCATTTGCACTTGAAAATGGTACGAATATTACGGCTAGCAACGCAAAGGCTGCCATCAAAATGGTTTTAGTGATTTTCATCGGTTTTCTTTCAAATTGAATTGTAAATGTTTTTTATCAATTCAATTTGAAGGCGGCGCTCTGGAAAAATTTGCCGTTTTGACAATGTTCAAGCTAGAGACACTGCGACTTAGCGGCACCATTTTATTGCCAGGTTTTTGCGACGCGACAAAACGGTCTACTTCTGGCGCAACAGTATTATGAGCAATAGAAAAGCTTGTACAAACAGGACAACTAGTGCCTGCGCTTTTGCTATTAGACGTGTTCTGTGATTTTGGTTGGCTTTGGCCTTGAGCATCCAATGCTTGTGGTTGGCTCACAACTCCGTTTGCAGTACAAATTACGGCATACGTCCAACCATCACCTGATCCATCTGCGTTGCCACCAAGAGGTAACGCTTGGGCAAACTGCACGAGTGCTGGCAAAAGCATCGCAACTATTGCCAACAGCCGAATTTTTGAACTTCGCCGCAGGTGTTTCAAACAGGTCATATTTACGCTCTAGAGCAGTTTTAATTCATCAACATTGACAAAAGTCATTTGTGAGGAATTTATTTCCTTTTCGATGACGAGACTTACCATCACCCTTTTTGTTTTACCGCGAATAGACATGCCATTACCCTAACTAACCACCACACTAACTAGCGCTTGACCCCTTTACTTTCAAAACATACCATAAGTTATGTTATTTAATATTTCGGAGGTAAGATAAATTGAATACTTGGTTTTTGGCAGCGGCGGCAGGGTCCGCCCTTATTTGTGGATTGCACATAAATTTTGGGCGGATTGAGACATCCAAAGCGTTGTTAGAAGCGCCAGATTTAAAAACAGTGCCCAAGTTCACCGCATATTATTGCTGGCATTTGGTTAGCATAACCTTGGCTGGTATGGCTTTGGCGTTTTGGATAGCGGCAGGCGATCAAGGCGCACGACCTTTGGCTGTTTTTGCTACTTTTGGGTCAGGGTCATTTGCCATATGGTCACTATCCATGATTGCTATTTTCAAGCTGCGGGTTTGGCACTTCCCGCAATGGGCGTTGTTTTTACCTGTGGCAGTGCTGGGTCTTTTAGGGTTATATTTATGATGACTTAGAAAAACAGCGAATCTGACGGCATGAACAACAAGGTTAAACCGCGACTATCAAAACAAGGCTGGCTTGAAATCGGCATGGCAGCGATGAGTGATGTTGGCCCTGATGGATTAACCATTGATGCCATATGCCAGCGCGCAGAAAAAACCCGTGGTTCATTTTACCACCACTTTAAGTCAACCGACATTTACCTTAATGAACTGGTTTTGTGGTGGAAACAAAGCTTCACTATGGATGTCATTGCAAAAGCTGAGAAACATTCAAAACCAAGTGAAAAACACGATAATCTCAACCAATTAGCAGCCCATCTTGATCCGCAGGCTGAGCAGGCTTTTCGGCAACTGGCCGCACGCGATAAACATGCCGCAAATGTTGTTCAAGATGTCGATCGCATTCGCATTGCTTACCTCACTCGGTTATATGAACAATCACCCCTTTACACATCATCACAAGCAGCAATAATTGCAAAAATTGAGTATGCGGCATGGGTCGGTTTCCAACTCATAGAACCCGATGCTAGCCCAGCGCAAATGCTAGAAATGTATCAGGGATTTTTAGCGATGACGGGACGTGCGTAACTCAGCTGGATTGAAGTTTCACAACAACAAAAAACGCCCCGAAATTTCTTTCGAGGCGTTCATTCTAGAGCGTTTCATGTTTTGTTTGTTGCGCAAACACTGCATGAAACGCAAGATTATCAATACCTTAAGCTGGTCGCTCTGGTTCAATTTAAACCAGACCGACTCTAGCTAAGAGCGTTAAGGTGCTCCACGTGTAATTTTATATACATTTCCGTTTGTTGCTCTAATCCGTAATCTGTACCAAACGCCACGGCTAATGCCATGGAACGTGTAGCGATTACCCGAACAGTCTTTAGCAACCACATTGCGATAACCAAGATTGCGGATTTTTCTGGCTGCCTGGTTACAAGTCAACTTGCCACGAATGACAGGAGGTCTTAGCACAGGTGGTGCTGGATTAAACACTTGCACACGTC
>JAMOMM010000040.1 GCA_027067085.1 Hyphomicrobiales bacterium | reverse complement strand
GTATGTGTAATAGGTCGCTCAACGGGTTGGTTATCTTGATCGAAAACAGAAACCTTGGTGCGAGAAAGCACCGCCCAGTCGCCATCATCAAGGTATGTAACGCGGTTGGTAAATGGGGCCAGCGCAACAGCATCGGACCCAATGTAGTTCTCGCCATCACCATGGCCAACAGCCAGCGGGCTACCACGGCGAGCAGCAATCATTAGATCATCATTGCCTTTAAAAATAATTGCTAAAGCAAACGCGCCTTCAAGTTGTGGCAATACTGTTGCAACCGCTTGTTGGGGTGTGTTTCCTTTGTCCAACTCGCGGTTCAACATATGGGCCACAACTTCGGTATCAGTTTGCGTTGCAAACTGAGTTCCAGCCGCTTCAAATGGTGCTTTAAGGGCCAGGAAGTTTTCAATAATGCCATTGTGGACAATGGTCACTTGGCCAGCAGTGTGGGGATGTGCATTTACCTCAGTTGGCGCACCGTGGGTTGCCCAGCGTGTGTGGCCGATACCCATATTGCCAATCAAATCATCACCAAGCAGTTTTTTCTCAAGCCCAATAAGTTTGCCTTTGGCACGCATACGCGAAACTTCACCATTGTTCATAATAGCAATGCCAGCTGAATCATAACCGCGATATTCAAGACGGCGCAAGCTATCAACTAAACGCCACGCAGCAGGCTCTGTGCCCAATATTCCAACAATTCCACACATTTCGACTTAACCTTTTTTTGAATTTCTTAGTTTGGCGGCACGAAAACGTTCGGCCCAATCTAGTTTGTTTTCTTGTGGTGCTCTAGAAAGCGCTAACGCGTTATCAGGCACATCTTTGGTGACCACGCTAGCAGAACCGACATACGCGCCATCTCCAATGCTTACTGGTGCAATAAGAGACGAATTTGAACCGACAAATGCCCCTTTGCCAATATTGGTTTTGGCTTTTCCAAAACCATCATAGTTACAGGTGATTGTTCCAGCCCCTATATTAGCTTTTTCGCCGATATGAGCATCACCGATATAGGTTAGGTGATTAACCTTGGCACCTTTTTCAATGGTGGCTTTTTTTATTTCGACAAAATTACCGACTTTGGTATTTTCACCAAGATCAGTGCCAGGGCGCAACCTTGCGAACGGACCGATTAAAGCGCCCTCACCGATTGTTGTTTCTACAATATGGCAATTTGCATAAATGGTTGCATTGTTGCCAACTTTAACGCCTTTGCCAAAAAATACGTTTGGTTCAATGGTGATGTCCATGCCAAAAACAGTGTCTGCCGATAAGAAAACAGTTTGTGGGGCAACCATTGTTACCCCTTGCGTCATCGCGGCGTTGCGTAGCTTGGTTTGAAAAACGTCTTCCATATCTGCCAGCTGGCGACGGTCATTTATGCCCGCAACCTCATCTTGACCACACACAGCAATGCCGACTTGTTTGCCTTGAGCAACGCAATGGCGGACAATATCGGTTAAATAATATTCTTTGCTGGCGTTATTGTTATCCAGTTGCTTTAGCAACGGCCACAAGCTTTTAGAATCAACAGCCATAATGCCAGAATTGCAGAGTTCTATTTGTCGTTGCTCATCTGTTGCGTCTTTTTCTTCAACAATGGCCGTTAAATTTCCCAACTCATTTTGAAGTAGACGGCCGTAACCTTTTGGGGTTGGGGTTTGAAAACCCAAAATAGCTAAAGGCATGTCGCTTGTTATCAAGGCAGAAAGGGTTTTTAAGGTTTGCGGCTGAATAAGTGGCACGTCGCCATAAAGAATCAAAATCGTTCCGTTGAAATCACCTAAAGCAGATTCTGCCATTGAAACGGCGTGACCTGTTCCTAATCTGTTTTTTTGTGTGGCCAATACAGCGTTTGGGGCAAAGGCTTTTGCCTCAGATTCTACTTGAGGCATGTCGGGGCCGCATACGATGCAATGCTGTAACGCATCAATTTCGTTGGCGGCAGTGATTACATGACCCAGTAAACTGCGTCCAGCGACCTGATGCATAACTTTTGGATGGTTGGATTTCATTCTTGTGCCCTTACCAGCACCAAGAATTACACATGCGATTTTTGCCATTTGGCCACTTTCTTTGAGTCGATTTGTTGATTGTTGCTATTTACTACCTCAAAAAGGTGACTATTGGGTTGAAATTTAGCAAGTTTACCAACAATCGACATTATTTTTTGTGCAGGGTCACTTTTCTCTTTATTTTTGTTCTAGGTGTGCTATCTACGCTCGCGCTGATACAGTAAATATTCAGCATGGTGAGTGGGCCCGTAGCTCAGTTGGTAGAGCGGCTGACTTTTAATCAGTAGGTCACAGGTTCGATCCCTGTCGGGCTCACCATTCCATCCTTTGGAAATAATTATTGCAAGCATCGTTTTTACGAAGCATTGCATTTTTATTTTCATTTTTCCTAAACAATCATTCCAAATATTGATTTGCCTTACGGGCGATCTATGGCAATGTGCTATTAAGGGCTTAGATGCTGGTTAGCTGCGCGAATGTGCGGCTTTGTTTGCGAGGAACAACCAGCAAAAATTAGGATTTTAGAGATGAAACGTATCGTTTTCGTTTTGGCAATGTCGACTTTTTTTGCCTCTCCCGGGTATGCAGCTTGTAACTCATACTATGGTGAAGGGGTTGATTGGACTGGCTGTTTTAAAGAACGCTTGATGCTGGTTGGCAAAGATATGAATAAGGCTATTGTGAGAAAAGCCTTTTTAGGAGGCACTTCTTTCCGAAACAGCAATCTTGAAGGTGCCGATTTTTCAGAATCAGAGTTGATGCGCGTTAGTTTTACAGGTGCCAAGCTCAAAGGTTCAATATTTGAGCGTGCTTATGGCAGTCGTATAAGTTTTAAAAAGGCTGATTTAACAAAATCTCACCTTTTTAAATCAGAATTACAGCGTAGTAATTTTAGCAATGCCAACCTTACTAATGCCAATATGCTTAAAGGTGATTTCTTTCGTTCGAACTTCACTGATGCCAATTTGACTGGTGTGAATTTGATGAGGTCCAATGTTTCGCGCGCAATTTTTAAAGGTGCAACACTAAAAGGCACTGATTTCAAAAAAAGCTATATGTATAAAGCTAGGTTTGAAGGCACTGACTTACGTGAAGCCATAGGGCTGACCCAACAGCAGATTGACTACATTTGTGGCGATGATAAAACTCAGCTACCTGCTGGATTGAAAACACCCGCCAATTGGAAATGTGAATAAATCAGCTTTGCAGCGATTGACCACATTATTATTGCAATAAAGAATTCCAATATTTGCCAGCTACGCGGTTTTGCAAATATTGGTTCTAAAAAACGTGCGCCATAACCAAGGGCAAAGAACCACACGAAAGATGCAATTACTGCCCCTGCCCCAAAAATGAATCGATTGTCGCCTTCGTACTGGGCCGAGATGCCGCCAAGTAAAACAACGGTATCCAAATATACGTGTGGATTCAAAAACGTTAAGCTCAGCACCGTAACTATGGCACCTGATAGACTTGTTTGGTTTTGGGTGGACGCTTTCATTCGACCAGGGTTTATGGCCCGCGCCATGGCCAATCCGCCATAAATGGTTAGGAAGATGGCGCCGAAAATGGTTACAGCCGTTAAAATTTTTGGTGATGATTGCACAAAGGTGCCAAACCCTGCCACACCAAGAACAATCAACGCAGCATCGGACAAAGCGCAAATCATTACGATGGCGAACACGTGGCGCTTTTGAATGCCCAACTTTAAAACGTAGGCATTTTGAGCGCCGATTGCGATGATTAGACTACCGCCGAGCAGAAACCCCGCAAACATTGGCGTAAAAAAACTCATGGGTTATGCACCCCTTTAAGAAACTTTTGTTGATGGTTTTAGGGTTCTGTCTAAAAGGTTTACCCAATTATCAAAACAGATTTTTTGGATAAGGGTTTCGCCAAACTGGGCTTGCTCCATCGCGGCGGTGAGATTGGGCAAACCTGCTGCGTTACCAATTTGCTCGGGCATGACCGCACCGTCAAAATCAGAACCAAGCGCGACGCCATCTTCTCCAAGTTTATCAACCAGATAGGCCAAGTGTTCAACCAATAAGGTGAGTGGTGTATTGGGGTCTCGTTTTAAGTCGGGCCGCAAAAAGGCACAGTGATAATTTAACCCGACCAGACCCTTTGATTCTGCAATAGCTGCAAGCTGTTTATCTGTTAGATTACGAGCTGAAGGGCAAATAGCGTGAACGTTTGAATGGGTGGCGACAATCGGGGCATCTGATAAGCGAACAACA
>JAMOMM010000039.1 GCA_027067085.1 Hyphomicrobiales bacterium | reverse complement strand
GAGCTTGCGGTGCCGCAGGTTGGCCAAGTGGTAGATGTAACTGGTGCTGGTGATGCTTTGGCGGGAGCGGTGATTGCGGGCTTAGACCGTGGCTTGAGTTTTGTTGATGCCGTGGGTGTTGGCATAAAAGCAGCTGGAAAAACGATTGGGACCGACAAGCCTGTGTTAGAGGAAATGTCGTGGGCTTTGTTAGATGATTTGGAAAGTTAAGTTATGAAAAACTGTTTGTCTTTTAGTGATGATGTTGCATCGGCTCTGGCCAGCGGTAAGCCTGTCGTTGCGCTTGAATCAACCATCATTACCCACGGTATGCCTTGGCCACAAAATTTTGAAACGGCTTTGGGCGTGGAAGAGGTTGTGAGGGAAAACGGTGCGGTGCCAGCAACAATTGCGGTTTTTGATGGTAAAATCCATATTGGCCTTGATCGTGAACAATTGGAAAAACTGGCAAAAATGAGCGATGTGATGAAGCTTTCTCGCGCCGACTTTGCTTTTGCTTTGGCGATGAAAAAGCCCGGATCTACAACTGTTGCAGCTACTATGATGGCAGCTGAACTTGCTGGTATTGATGTGTTTGCAACTGGTGGCATTGGTGGCGTTCACAAAGGGGCTGAAAAGACTTTTGATATTTCAGCCGACCTGACAGAGCTGGGGCGAACCAATACCATTGTGGTTTGTGCGGGCGCAAAAGCAATTTTGGATGTTGAGAAAACCTTGGAAGTGCTGGAAACCCAAGGGGTGCCAGTGATTGGTTTTGGTTGCGATAATGTGCCGGCATTTTGGTCGCGCGATAGCCCTTATGATGTGCCGCTTCGGTTAGACCAAGCGAGCGACATTGCAGACTTGTGGCAAGCGCGTAAAGACATTGGCCAAAATGGTGGCGTGCTGATTACCAACCCTGTGCCATTAGCCGATGAAATTTCTGCGCTTGAGATGGGGCAATACATTCATCAAGCGATCAATGAAGCCGAGGCGGCAGGCGTGAAAGGCAAAGCGGTGACCCCGTGGTTATTGGGGCGCATTGTTGAAATCACCGATGGACGTTCGCTAAAAACCAACATTGCTTTGATTCGTAATAATGCGAAGCTGGCGGCGCAGATTTCTGTGGCTTTAACTGTGGCTTTAAAGGTTTAAGTTTTCGGGTAGATCGCAAGCTTTTAGTATGATTTGGTTAGCGAGTTCTGTTTGTTCTTTTTTTAATGCGCGGGCATGGACCTTCTTGGCTCGTTCGCCATAGTTTTTTGGACCGTCGCGATAGCTAAAATAACCAAAGGCCCTTACGGCTGCCCAACCAAACCATGCTGATATAGTGCCCCGTTTAGAATATGAATTTTGTGTGTCGTCTTCGTCTAAGTTACGGCCAATGTCTTTTATGGCCATTCGAAAAATCAAATCGCACTCTTTTCTTGTACGCCGTTTTTCGCCATATAGCTTTTGTGTGCTGTAAAGTAGGTCGTGCAAAATGGCGGCTTGGGCATATTTACCCCATGGCGAAATAACAAAATAAAGCAATCTTGGAACGCTGGCGCCGTCACTACAATAGCCAGCGGGAACAGTAATGACGTTGCCTGAATTTTGCTCGCCAACGTAATAATCAAACATTTTTGTTAGGACACGAACAGGGCGATTATAGGAGATTCGGCCAACGTCTGCTGTATATACAGGGCAGGTGAAACGGCTTGGCATGTGCAAAAATCCTCGGCATAATGACAAATAAGAAAACGTATCACATAAATCATGGAGGGTGAAATGAGTGAGGTTTCAAGTAAAGTGCGCGCTATTGATGCGTTGTTGGCTGAATATGGTGAAAGCCATCAGAACCCGTTTAATAAAAAAATTCATTGGATTGCCGTGCCCGTAATTTTTTGGACGGTGCTGGCTTTGTTGTGGTCAATTCCATTCCCAACAATCATTGAGAATCAACCGATGTTAAATTGGGGAACTTTATTGTTGCTGGCCACGTTGGTTTATTATTTTGTTTTATCGCCAGTTTTGGCAATTGGTATGGGTAACTTTTCGTTGCTTTGCGTTATTTTGGTGAGGGCTTATGAAAAGAGCATTGTCTTACCGCTTTGGCAAGGCGCGCTAATTGTGTTTGTTATTGCGTGGGCTTTTCAGTTTTGGGGCCATAAGGTTGAAGGTAAAAAACCATCATTTTTTAAAGACGTGCAATTTCTGCTTATAGGTCCAGCGTGGTTGATGTCATTTGTTTATAAGAGGTTGGGCATTAAATACTAAAAAGGCCCGCCTTTTGGGGCGAGCCTTTTAAAGTATATTTTGGGTTTTCTTAATCTAATAGATCAAGGCCGCCAAAAATAAAGAATGGCTTTTTTTTGTTAGCCGCCACTTTTACACGACGCTGTTTATTAAGACGATATGTTGTGCGTTTTTCGGATTTAAACGACGAAATACGATCACGGCGATTTAAACGCTTTTTAGTAATACGTTTGCCACGAAACACGGTGATTTTCGTGTTGCGGCGACCTTCTGATTTAATCAGGCGATAAAGGCTTGCTGCATTGCTTGTGCGTAAACGAACGCAACCGTGCGATGCGACACGGCCTAAACGGCTAACAGCGCCTGTACCGTGAATAGCATAGCCACCATGGTAAAACACTGAAAATGGCATCGGTGAGTTATTGTACTTGCGCGAATAGTGCATGGTTGTCATGCGTTGGATACGATAGCGACCAGTTGGCGTTGTATATCCACGCCGACCAGTTGAAACTTTCCATGTTGCATAGTGTCTGCCATCAACTTTGACGGTCATGCGCTGGGTTGTTAGGTTTACTTTTACTTCAACACCTGCTTGTGCTGTTTGTGCTGTTGTAATCATAGCGGCACCAGCAACAATTAAGCCAGAAACGCATTTTACAAGTTTATATTTCAGGGTCGTCATTTCATCAGTCTCCACTTTTCCCTCTGTTGACGCAATTGGCAATTCGTTTGCCTTTTCGCGTGCTCCCTGTGAGGAGTAATATACGGGTTGTCTTAACGTCGGTTTTACCCAACGTTACTACTTATTTGCGTAGTTAACAAATCGTATGAGAAATTTGGACATTTCAATCTATTCAGAAGTTGTTTAAGGTTGACCAAAATTAGCTCAAGGGAAGGTTAGAATCATGGCACTGGATCCAACAAAATTTAAAAATATGAGGTTGCCTGCAATTGCAGCGCCGTTGTTTATTATTTCAAACCCAGATTTGGTTATTGCCCAGTGTAAGGCTGGGATGATTGGTTCTTTCCCGTCATTAAATGCCCGTCCGATTGAGCAACTTGATGAATGGTTGGCACGTATCAACGAGGAATTGGACCCTGAAACTGATGCCCCTTTCGCGGTGAACCAGATTGTTCATAAATCTAATACCCGTTTGATGGAAGATATTGAGCTGTGTGTGAAACACAAAGCCCCAATCGTCATCACATCACTTGGTGCGGTGGAAGAGGTTAATCAGGCGGTTCATTCTTATGGCGGTATTGTTTTGCATGACATCATCAATGATCGTTTTGCGCATAAGGCGATTGAAAAGGGTGCTGATGGATTGATCGCGGTGGCATCGGGTGCGGGTGGCCATGCGGGTACATTATCGCCGTTCGCGCTTATTCAAGAAACGCGACAGTGGTTTAACGGGCCATTGTTTTTATCTGGCTCTATTGCAACGGGTGATGCTGTTTTAGCGGCCCAAGCCATGGGCGCTGATGGGGGCTATATTGGTTCAGCCTTTATTGCGACTGATGAAGCACGCGCCAGTGAGGCTTATAAACAAGGGGTGGCTGATGGCCGCGCCAACGATATTGTTTATACTAATTTGTTTACAGGTATTCATGGCAATTATCTTAAAGGTAGCATTGAAGCGGCAGGCCTTGACCCAAACAATTTGCCTGAGAGTGATCCGACCAAAATGAATTTTGGCTCAAACGATGCCAAGGCTTGGAAAGATATTTGGGGTTGCGGACAGGGCATTGGCGCGATTGATAAGGTGCAGCCTGCCAGTAAACTGATCGATCAGTTTGTGGCTCAATACGAAGCAGCAAAAGCGCGAGTATGCGCTTAAATTTTGCATTTTGATCCAGCAGACTAAATGTCTGCTGGTCTTTTTAATGCAGTATGAAACAAGTCCATATTGCCTCTGATTTGAAGCCCAATCTCTGGAGAGGATTAAGAGCTTTGATCGCAATTGATCGGGAGGGTATTGCGAAAAAGCAGTCCGTATTGTACGTAAAACAATCTGGACCTTTGTTTGCGCAAACAAAGCAA
>JAMOMM010000038.1 GCA_027067085.1 Hyphomicrobiales bacterium | reverse complement strand
TTTAAACCCCTTTGCCTATGAGCCAAGAAAACAAAATCTCATCATCAGACATGAGCGACACAAAAGTTGCAGATGCGCACGACCGCCACTGGGTAGATACTATCTTGATGAAAAGCCTGCGTCCGTATGCTCGTCTCGCGAGATTTGAACGTCCTATCGGTTGGTGGTTGTTGCTGATCCCAGGTTGGATTGCCATTGCGCTTGCACAAATTCCATCAGGTGGCGGAATTGTTGACGTGCGCTTGTTGGTACTGTTTCTGATTGGGGCCATCGCGATGCGCGGCGCTGGCTGCACGTTCAACGATATTGTCGATCGCGATTTTGATGGCAAGGTTGAACGTACCAAATTGCGCCCGATACCAAGCGGACAAGTAACCGTAATCCAAGCCATCGTCTTTTTAGTAGGACTGTCGCTCATCGGCTTAGCTATTTTATTACAGCTTACACAAACATCGATTTGGCTCGGTATTGCTTCGCTCGTCTTGGTTGCTATTTATCCGTTTATGAAACGTTTCACCTATTGGCCGCAGGTTTTTTTAGGCTTGGCGTTTAACTGGTCTGCCTTGGTTGGTTGGGCTGCCGTGCAAGACAATATTGCACCAAGTGCATGGCTTATCTGGTTTGGCGGCATTTTGTGGACCCTTGGCTATGACACGATTTATGCTCACCAAGATAAAGAAGACGATGTTCGCATTGGGGTAAAATCAACCGCGCTAAAACTGGGCGATGCAACAGGTAAATGGTTGGTTGTGTTTTTTGGTGGTGCTTTGGTTTTAATCGATGTTGCTGGCTGGTTGGCAGGCGCTGGAATTTTCTTCCATATTTCAATTGCCTTGGCTGCGATGCACAGCGTTTGGCAACTGACGCGCCTTGACATAAACAACCCAGACAGTTGTCTTGAAATTTTTAGGGCCAATCGAAATTTTGGCTTGATTATTTTTTTCGGTACGGTACTCGACAGCTACATGTTATCTCTTACCTAGAGGTTATTTATAAAAGGATTCGCCGTGACTGATACGCTATTAGATATTGCTACTGCCCTTGTTGAAGGCGCAATCAAGGCAGGTGCTAGTGATTGTGATGTCGTCGCGGTCAATGGGGTAAGTTCGTCCCTTGAGGCGCGCAATGGCAAGCTAGAATCTACAGAGCGTTCAGAAGGCATTAGCGTTGGTTTGCGGGTGTTCGTTGGTCAATCTCCAAATATGTCTCAAGCCATGGTGACGGCAAGCAGGTTTACCGAGCAGGACAAAAAAGATTTAGTTGAGCGCGTGGTGGCAATGGCAAAAATTGCTCCTCAAGATCCATTTGCAGGACTAGCATCACCCGATCAATTGGCAACAGATTTTCCTGATTTAAATATTTGTGACGATGCCTTTCCCTCAACCCAAGAATTGTTAGACACGGCTATAGCGGTGGAAGCAGCAGGTCTTGGTGTAAAAGGGGTTGAACAATCAGGCGGCGGTTCTGCCTCGGCAAGGCGCAACGAAATTGTATTGGTTGCCAGCAATGGATTTAGCGGTCAATACGCGCGTACGGGTTATTCGGTTTCAACGTCAATGGTTGCAGGCCAAGGCACCAATATGGCGCGTGATTATGATTATTCATCAGCGGTACATTTGGCCGACCTGCAAGATGCAGCAACCATTGGCAAAAGTGCTGGCAACCGCACGGTGGCAAGATTAAATCCGCAAAAAGTTGAATCGCAAAAATGCCCTGTGGTGTTTGATTGGCGTGTCGCAGGTTCGCTCATCAGTCACCTATCAAGTGCGGTCAATGGTTCATCAATTTCACGCGGCACCAGCTTCTTAAAGGACTTAATGGGAGAGGGTGTTTTTGCAAATGGCATTAACATTGTAGATGATGCGCGCATGCTCAAAGGTTTAGCCTCTAAACCCTTCGATGGCGAAGGCATTGCCACCCAAGCCCGCCACGTCATCAAAGACGGTAAGTTAGCAAGTTGGATGCTTGATTGTCGCTCCGCCCGCCAGTTGGGTCTACAATCAACAGGCCATGCCAGTAGAGGCACATCAAGTCCACCGTCGCCTTCCGCAAGCAACCTATACCTACAAGCAGGCAGCCAGTCGCGCGATGAATTGATTGGGGATATTAAGCAAGGCTTATTGGTGACAGAGCTCATTGGCATGGGTGTTAATGGCATCACTGGTGATTATAGCCGAGGTGCTTCAGGTTTTTGGATTGAAAATGGTGAGATTGCTTATCCCGTAAGCGAAATTACCATCGCCAGTAATTTGCGCGATATGTTTGCCAGCCTAGTGCCTGCCAATGATCTGCATTTTCATGGTGCAACAAATGCCCCAAGTTGCCGTATTGAGGAAATGACACTTGCCGGAAAGTAGTCCCAGTTTAAGTGATGAGCAATTGCTTGATCTCGCCGTACGCCAAGCGGGTGAAATTGCGCTCAAATTTTACAATTCATCAGCAAAGGCTTGGGATAAAAATGATGGCTCACCCGTAACCGAAGCTGATATTGCCGTTGATGACTATTTAAAAAAAACGTTATTGCAAGATCGGCCAGACTACGGTTGGTTATCTGAAGAAACAACAGATGATTTAAAACGCATGACTTGCAAGCGTGTTTGGATTGTAGATCCGATTGATGGCACGTCAGCCTTTGTAAACCGCACCGATCAATGGTGCGTGTCAATTGCTCTGCTAGATGATGGACACATCACCTTAGCGCGAATTTTTCGGCCATTAACAAATGAGATGTACAGCGCAAAGGCAGGCGGTGGTGCCACTTTGAACGGTAAAACCATTTCGATGACTGACCGTCAAAGCCTTGATGGATGCCGCATAATGGGGCGCAAAGGTGTTTTGAAACCATCACGTTGGGCACAACCTTGGCCAACGCTAAATGTTGAGTGCACGACATCGCTGGCGCTGCGCCTGTGCTTGGCCGCTGACGGTCGATTTGATTGCGCTATTTCAATGGGCAAGGAAAGTGATTGGGACCTTGCCGCAGCAGATTTGATTGTTCATGAAGCTGGCGGTCTTATGAGCGATATTTATGGCAATCCAATAAAGTACAATCAGGAAAACCCGAAACAATCAGATGGCGTGGTTGTGGCTGGAAAAGCGATACACGCACAAATGTTAAACGTCACCAAGTCATTTATAAACTAATTCAAAGAGGCAAAAATGAGCGAGATTAAACCGAAACAACTATTACACTTGGTCTTTGGTGGAGAGCTTGACAATCTTGATGGTGTGGCATTTCAAGATTTGGAAAAGCTAGATGTCGTTGGCATTTACCCCAATTATGCTGAGGCCCACGCTGCATGGGAAACCAAAGCTCGCGAAACAATGGATATTGCGCAAATGCGTTATTTCATCGTTCATATGCATAAATTACTAGACCCAGAAGACGCATAAACCAACGATCGGTAAAGCCTACGGTTTAAGCCAGTCAGAACAATCCCAATCAAGCATCTTTTCAAGGTGCTTGATGTCATCTCTAAAAAATTCAATCAGTTCAGCGCGGTCTTTTGGATCAATAGGTTCTGAATATTTTCGTGCATGCCAAGCGGTTTTCTTTGGTAGTTTTAGATGATCTCCGACCTTTAAAAACTCACACACTTTTTTGACCGTCGCTTCGTTGTTTTCGCGTAACTCTTTACTGCGTAAAAACAATAATTGGTCAGGGCGGAATAATTTAAACAAATAAGCACACTGGTCTGCATAAAGCCCGCGTGTTGTGTATGAGAAGTGGTATTTTTTTGAAAGCCATCCCAGGTTTTGATGTTCTTCTTTAACCGCTTGCATAAAGGGACGGGTTTCTCGGCTCTTTTGAACCCCCATATTCCAATGGGAGTATGCGCGCGAAATGGGATCGCGTAAAACAAATATCATCTTCATTTCAGGGTTGTAATGTCGAATAAATCGTAATGCATGGGGGTAAAAGATGTAGCTTGCAGATGCTTCGCCGCATAGCTGATGGGCAGGCACATCACTAAAGTGTTTGTCATACTCAATATTTCTAGCCAGCGTGAAGGTAATTGGGTTGCTAATAAAAAAGTCTTGGCATTTGTTTCTAGGCATAAAAACTTTAGGGTGTCTGCGCAATATTTGCCAAAGCGTTGTCGTACCACCCTTTTGAGTACCGCCAATAATGAACTGTACTTTTGGTTGCCAAATGGGCTGAAAGTTCGATGGCTCAGATATTGTTTTAAAGTTCGCAATTCGCCTGTAAAGCACCAAGTTGATACCCTGTCATCGGGTCGTTGGATGCCAGATCAATAAGCGT
>JAMOMM010000037.1 GCA_027067085.1 Hyphomicrobiales bacterium | reverse complement strand
TAAGCACGCGCACAAAAATCCAAAAACATTAAGTGCGATTGTTTTAGCGGCTGGCACGTCGCGGCGCATGGGGGTGGATAACAAATTATTGGCAACCGTGAATGGTAAGCCGATGATTGCTCGTGTGGTGGAAAACTTACCGCCTGGTTTGTTTGGGCACGTTATTGTCGTAACGGGGTATCAGCGTGCAGAAGTCGAGCAAGCTTTAACTGGCTATGACGTTCGTTTTGTTCACAACGTGGATTATCAAGAGGGGTTGGCAACATCTCTGGCGACTGGGTTAAGGGCTGTTAAAGATCAGACCAAAGGTGTGCTCGTTGCCCTTGGGGATATGCCGCTGGTTTCTCAAGATGTGGTTGTGGATTTGGTGAGGGCCTTTGAGCTTGATGATGATATATGTGCGCCGAGTTTTGCGAATAAACGAGGCAACCCAGTTTTATGGGGACGGCAATATTTTCGAGCCTTACAATCTATCACGGGTGATAAAGGTGGGCGCGATTTGTTGGGAAAGTATCGCTCTAAGCTTAAATTGATCGATGTTGATTGTAATGGTGTCCTTATGGACTTTGATACCAAACACTCGTTAGATATGTTGTAGAACTTTTCATAAGGAATTGTAATGAAGGTAAGTGAAGCGTTGCAATCGCGGATAAGTTGTCGGGCATTTTTGCCAGATGAAATTTCATTAGAAACCGTAAAATCAATTCTTGAAACGGCTAATGCGGCACCATCAGGCGGGAATTTACAGCCTTGGCGAGTGATGGCTGTGGGAGGTGAAAAACTCTCTGGCCTGTTTGAGCAAGTGCGTGAAGACATGAAAGAAACGCCGCGTGGCCAAAAGCCATTGTTTAATGTTTATCCCGATGATTTGCAGGACCCATTTTACCGTCGCCGCGAAAAGTGCGGGGAGGATATGTATGCAAAACTTAATATTGTCCGTGAAGATAAAAGAGGACGGGTGGCCCAGTTTAAGCGCAACTTTGAAATGTTTGGTGCACCTGTTGGTTTGTTTGTTTTTGTGGATCAAGCGATGGAGAAAATGCAATGGCTTGATACGGGGCTGTTTATTCAAAGTATTATGTTGCAAGCGCGCGAAGCTGGTTTGCATACATGCGCGCAAGGGGCATGGACATTTTGGCATGAAACGGTGGCACGGCACATAACCCCGCCAGAAAACCATGTTTTAGTTTGTGGAATTGCGCTTGGTAAAATGGACGTTGATGCGCCGATCAATCAGTTGCGCACTGACCGCGAGCCGATCGAAAGTGTTGCGCAGTTTATTGGGTTTGATACTTAAAGCAGCTGTAGTGCACGAAAGCTTGCGTGGCCATCACGGCCAACGATGATGTGATCGTGAACGATGATGCTAAGCGCTTCGGCGGCAGAAATTATCTTTTTGGTCATCTCAATGTCAGCGCGTGACGGGGTTACATCGCCGCTTGGGTGGTTGTGCACCAAGATGATGGATGAGGCGGCGTGTTCTAACGCGCGGTGGATGATTTCGCGAATATAAACAGGCGTATGGTCAACGGTGCCTTGGCTTTGCACTTCATCGGCGATGAGGTAATTCTTTTTGTCTAAGAATAAAATGCGAAATTGTTCTTTGTTTTTATAAGCCATGGAAGCGCGGCAATAGTCTATCAATTGCGACCACGAGTGGAGTGCTGTTTTCTTTAAGATTGAACCTTGAGACAGGCGCAGGGCAGCGGCTTGAACCATTTTGATGTCGATAGCAACGCTGTTGCCAATGCCTTTAACATCGGTGAGGCGTGATGGTTCGGCGCTGATGACTTCGGCAAACGATCCAAAATGTTCGATCAATGCTTTGGCGATGGGTTTGGTGTCGCGTCGTGGGATGGATCGAAATAGAATTAGTTCTAATAGTTCATAATCGGGCAGAGCATCTGGTCCGCCTTTTATAAAGCGTTCGCGTAATCGCTCGCGATGGCCAAGAAAAGATGGCTTCTTTTTTTCTGTCTTTAATGGTTTTGCATCAGTGGTGTTGGACAGATTTTGAGGTGCTTCTTTGAAGCCGTCATTCATGTGTTACTGATTCCTGGTTGATGAAGGCCAGCAGGAGATAGAGTGAATATCTCACAACCATCTTTGGTAACGCCAATTGAGTGCTCAAACTGGGCGGTCAAGGATTTATCGCGGGTTACAGCGGTCCAGCCATCAGCAAGGATTTTAACGGCTGGTTTGCCAAGGTTTATCATCGGCTCAATGGTGAAAATCATACCGGCTTTTAACACGATGCCTTGGCCTGCTTGGCCATAATGCAAAATATTTGGGACATCGTGGAATAACTTACCAAGCCCGTGGCCACAAAAATCTCTAACCACGGTGCAGCGTTCGCTTTCAGCATACTCTTGTATAACATGGCCAATATCACCCAGTGTTGCACCAGGTTTTACGATGGCGATTGATTTCATCAAGCTGTCATAGGTGATTTGGTTAAGGCGTTCTGCTTTGCGATTGATGCGGCCAACTGGGTACATGCGGCTGGTGTCGCCGTGCCAACCATCGACAATCAGGGTGATGTCGATATTGACAATATCGCCTTCGCGTAATGGTTTTTCGTTTGGAATGCCGTGGCAAACAACGTGATTGATTGAGGTGCAAAGAGATTTTGTATAACCGCGGTAATTCAAAGTTGCAGGGACGCTATTATTATCCATGGCAAACTCAAAAGCTACATCGTCAAGCTTTTGCGTGGTGACACCTGGCTTTACGTAGTCTGCCAGCACATCCAACGCTTGGGCGGCCAATTGGCCAGCTTTACGCATGCCCGCAAACCCATCTGGTCCATGCAGTTTGATCTGGCCATTGTTAATGACGGGAACGGTTGAGGCATCTACGTAATTCATGTGTTTTCAATTTCTTTTGGTGTTTTCAATTTCTATTGATATAGGCCGATTAAGTACAATTTCTGTTGGGTCTATTTTACACGACCACGCGAGTGTTTCAACGCCCGTTTTTCGAGCTTCGTTGTAAGCGTTAAAATAGGTGGGATCAACATCGCTGGCTAGACAAAACTGTGTCGTATCTTCTCGTTGGATCAAATATAGCATCACAGCACGCGCGCCTTGTTTGACCATGTTTGATAATTCATGCAAGTGCTTTGTGCCACGCGCGGTTTTTGTATCGGGAAATTCAGCCAGTCCTTGCTGGCGCAAGAAGGTGACGTTTTTGATTTCGACATAGCAAGGTGGTTGATGTTCTGATTCAAGTAATATGTCTATGCGACTGTTTTCACCGTATTTTACTTCGTGCCGTAAGCTTGTGTATTGCGTAAATTCAGGAATGAGGTTTTGTTCGATTGCCTCAGTAACCAATTTGTTGGGCAGGTGGGTATTCAAGCCGACGATCGGTTTGTGAGGCATAGATGAACATTCCACCAACTCCCATGTATGGCGGTATTTGCGTTTTGGATTGTCTGAGGTCGAGCACCAGACTCGGTTGCCTTCATCTAAAAGGCCTGACATTGACCCCGTATTTGGGCAGCTTGCCGTGATTATGGAACCATCTAAAAGTTCAATATCGGTAAGGAAGCGCTTGTATCGCTTGATTAAGCGGCCTTCAACGAGTGGGTTTTCGAATTTCATATGAGTCTTTTAACGGCAAATGTTGCCCACGTGAACAGGTTGATACAATGGATCTGAACATGAACCGTTTTTAAAGTCACGTAGTTGCATATTATAGGTTAAGCCATTAGCATTTTGACGGTTGGTGTGAATGCCATCAAAGGCGCAGGTGCGGAAATTTTTCAAAATATTGACGCGTTGGCCAGAATCACACTGTACATTTACATCAATGCGAATGGGTGTTTGTGCAGGTGCGTCTTGATCTTCAACTTTAAAGGTGACTTTGCCACCTGCAAAATGCTTTACGAAATATTGAGCGGGGCTGCCTTGCGGACCTTCTGGCTGATTGTTTGATTGAGGACGTTGCTGTGGTGGTTGTTGAGGCGGCCGCTGAGGTGGATTGTAAGCTGGTTCATCGCTGTCTGTGCCGTATCCTTCAACATATGGTTTACGCAGGTAAGTGAAAACCAGTTTGGCATTGCCAGAGTGGTTGGTGTAACCGATGACGCGGCAGCCGGAACGTTTTGGCGATGCGCCACGAAGGACAATGCGGGTTTCTGACTTTAAAACTGCAGAAACTTCGTATGGGGCGGGTTGGCAACCACGGCGAAAAGTGTAGGCCGTGCCGACATATTGATTGCCGACGCGGTGACCTTGGAATAAAATCTGTCCAGGCCTTGCACTGATGCCAC
>JAMOMM010000036.1 GCA_027067085.1 Hyphomicrobiales bacterium | reverse complement strand
AATACAGCCCCAATTCAAACAAATGCCACCTAAGTATTTGTCTTCGACTACACAGGTTTTAAAACCCAATTGCGCCGCACGAATAGCGGTTACATAACCACCCGGCCCTGCACCAACAATAATCACGTCAAATTTTGTATCACTCATGTCAACCACCCCCTAAACCAACATCATCGCGGGTTCTTCGATGCACTCTTTAAACGCACCAAGCAACAACGCCCCAAGTGCACCATCAACAGCGCGGTGATCTGTTGAAAGTGTGACGCTCATTATGGTTTTAATTTCGACTTTATCGCCAACAACCACAGGGCGTTTTTCGCCACCACCTACGGCTAAGATAGTTCCATGTGGTGGGTTGATAACGGCTGAGAAGTTTTTAATCCCGAACATGCCAAGGTTTGACACTGCGGTTGATCCACCTTGATATTCATGCGGCATTAATTTGCGATTGCGGGCCCTCTTGGCCATGTCTTTAATCTCCATAGAGATTTGTGACAGACCTTTGGTTTCTGCATCACGCACAATCGGCGTAATCAAACCACCCGGAATAGAAACCGCCACACCAACGTCTGATTTTTTGTGTTTCAACATGCCGCTTGGTGCCCAAGACGCATTGGCATCAGGCACTTTTTGCAGAGCCACAGCCATTGCTTTTACGATGAAATCATTGACCGAAATTTTCCACACTGGTTTACCATCGCCATCTTTGGGTGCCGAAGCATTAAGTTTTGAGCGTGCGGCCAATAAAGAATCCAATTCACAATCCACCGATAGATAGAAATGCGGCACGGTTTGTTTTGATTGGGTCAAACGTTCGGCAATAATTTTACGCATAGAATCGTGCGGTACGAGTTCATAAGAATCTGGCTCGTACATTTTAAAGATTTCAGCATCGGTCATGGCACCAGCAACAGCAGTTGCGGGGCTAGACGTTGCAGCAGCGGTTGGAACGCCCTCTTTGATTGCTTTTTCGACATCACGTTTAACGATGCGGCCATGTGGGCCAGAGCCAGCAAGCACTGATATTTCGATATTGTTTTGTTTAGCGATGCGGCGGGCTAAGGGCGATGCAAAAACGCGCGAGTTACCCCCTCCGTCTGCGCGTTGCGCCGACACCTCCCCCACAGGTGGGGACGAAATAGAAGCATCGTCTTTATTCCCCTCCCCCTCGTGTGGAGGGGTTAGGGCTGGGGCAACGGGTGACGCTGAATTTGCATCAAAACCATCAAGCGCAGATGTCTCTTCGCCCTCTTCTAAAATGATCGCAATGGCCTGATTGACTGGCACATCATCGGTGCCATCAGCTACTAAAATTTTAGCGAGAACACCTTCTTCAACCGCTTCGATTTCCATGGTTGCTTTGTCGGTCTCAATCTCGGCAAGCACATCGCCCGCTGAAACTTGATCGCCTTCTTTCATCAACCATTTGGCTAATTTGCCCTTTTCCATTGTGGGTGAAAGAGCTGGCATTAAAATTGATATTGGCATGCTCTTCTCCTTAAACGTAAAGAACCGATTTTACGGCATCAACAACATCACCTGCATTGGGCAAGGCAAGTTTTTCAAGATTGGCGGCATAGGGCATCGGCACATCTTTGCCTGCCACGCGTGCCACGGGGGCATCAAGGTAATCGAACGCTTGCGTCATTACTTGGGCGGCAATTTCAGAACCGATGGAACAAATCGGCCAGCCCTCTTCCACCACAACGCAGCGATTGGTTTTTTTGACGCTCTCAATGATCGTTGGCATATCCATCGGTCTGATGGTTCGCAGATCAATCACCTCGGCCATAATACCGTCCGCCGCTAATCGATCAGCTGCTTCAAGCGCATAGGTCATGCCAATGCTGAATGAAACGATGGTCACGGCATCACCTGCCCGTACCACTTTGGCTTTACCAATTGGCACTGTCCAATCATCTAAATCAGGCACATCAAACTTTTGGCCATATAGAATTTCGTTTTCTAAAAACACAACAGGGTTCGGATCACGAATGGCTGATTTCAAAAGCCCTTTTGCATCGGCGGCTGAAAAGGGTTGAACTACTTTAATGCCGGGAATTTGGGCAAACCAAGCTGAATAGTCTTGTGAATGTTGCGCGCCCACACGAGCCGCTGCGCCATTGGCCCCGCGAAATACCATTGGTGCACCCATTTGACCGCCAGACATATAAAGTGTTTTAGCTGCCGAGTTGATAATATGATCCATTGCCTGCATGGCAAAGTTAAAGGTCATAAACTCAACAATTGGCTTTAGACCACCAAAGGCAGCACCAACAGCAATGCCTGTAAAGCCATGTTCGGTAATCGGTGTATCAATAACCCGTTTAGCTCCAAACTCTTCAAGCATGCCTTGCGAAATTTTATAAGCGCCTTGATATTCGGCAACCTCTTCACCCATCAAGAACACGTTTTCATCGGCCCGCATTTCTTCGGCCATGGCATCACGCAACGCTTCGCGAACCGTGGTTTCAACCATTGCTGTGCCTTCAGGGATTTCAGTATCCACTGGAATGACTTGCTCGGGAGCAACGCTTACTTGCGCGGGTGCTTCTTGTGCAAGTGTATCTTGCTGAGGAGATTCTTGTTGAACTGGAGCAGGAGTTGGCTCACTGCCGCCTGCAACTGAAACATCGTTTGCATCCTCACCAATGATGGCGATTGGTGTGTTTACCAAGACATTTTCTGTGCCATCACCAATTAAGATTTTTGAAAGCACGCCTTCATCAACGGCTTCAATTTCCATTGTTGCCTTGTCGGTTTCAATTTCGGCCAATACATCGCCAGATACAACTGTATCGCCTTCTTTAACCAACCACTTTGCGACTTTGCCTTCTTCCATCGTTGGCGACAAAGCGGGCATTAAAACATTTACAGCCATGATTATTCTCCCGCTTCCATATATATATCAGTCCAAAGTTCACTTGCATCAGGTTCTGGTGCAGCTTGAGCAAAGTCAGCCGCTTCTGAAACAATTTTACGAATTTCTGCATCCATTGCTTTTAATTCGGCTTCATCAGCAAACTTGCCTTCTAAAACCCGCGCTTTTGATTGTTCAATTGGATCGTGCTCTTGGCGCATTTTTTTCACTTCTTCTTTGCTGCGATACTTTGCAGGGTCAGACATTGAGTGACCACGATAACGATAGGTTTTCATTTCGATGATGTATGGGCCTTTACCATCGCGGCAATGCTTAAACGCTATATCGCAAGCCTCTTTTACGGCTCGAACGTCCATGCCATCGGCTTGAACACCGGGAATGCCGTAAACAGAGCCTCGATTGAATAATTCTTCTGATTTTGCCGCCGAGCGCTTAACCGCTGTGCCCATGGCATAACCGTTATTCTCGATAACAAAAATGACGGGTAATTTCCAAATTGAAGCCATATTAAAGCTTTCATACACTTGGCCTTGGTTGGCTGCCCCCTCACCAAAGAACGTCACTGAAACGGCACCATTTTCTTTGTATTTATTAGCAAAGCCTAAACCAGCACCAAGTGGCACTTGCGCGCCCACAATGCCGTGGCCGCCATAGAAGTTTTTCTCACGGCTAAACATATGCATTGAGCCGCCCTTGCCTTTTGACAAGCCAGCTTGTCGACCAGTCAATTCAGCCATCACACCTTTTGGGTCCATGTCACAGGCAAGCATGTGGCCATGGTCGCGGTATGAGGTAATCATCTGATCGCCATCTTGCATCGCCATTTGAACGCCTGTTACAACGGCTTCTTGGCCGATATAGAGGTGACAAAAACCACCAATTTTACCCATGCCGTATAACTGGCCCGCTTTTTCTTCAAAACGGCGAATGAGAAGCATTGCATAATACGCTTTGAGTTCTTCATCCTTGGAAAATTGCGTGAGTTTATCTTTGCTTGCCTTTTTGGTAGCAGCTTTGGCCATCTACGACCTCCCTGATCTTTGATGTGCATAACAGCATTATTTGCTGGCTTAATTCGCGGTCATCATAACAGAAAAGGGTAAAAAAAATAGAGGTGTTAAGTTATTGAAATAGAACAAATTTCGTCGAATTAACCTAATTTTGGTTTATTCTTACTGATTAACAACCAAAAAATCACTATTTCTAGCAAATTCAAGCCGTTTTCGTGCTTGTTCGTCTAGCATATCTGGATCAATGGACTGGGGTCGCAACAATGCAACACGAGCATTTAGGGTTTTCTTTTCTGTTTCCAGTTTTACCGTGATCTCTTGTTGTTGTTTAACAATAGCCTTTACTTCATCGGCGTGGTCAAAAGAACGTGGGCCGTAAAACCCGTGCCAACCAAAATAGCTTAAAACAGCAATGGA
>JAMOMM010000035.1 GCA_027067085.1 Hyphomicrobiales bacterium | reverse complement strand
TTTCACTTATTCCAACGTTGCCGTTCATGTTTTTGGGCGTGCTGATCTGTATTTTGTCGGTGGTGTATTTGATGCATATTAACGGGATTGTTTTGCCAGCGCGGGGGCGGTGAGTGGTGATGTATGGTAGGGGTTTGTTTAGGGGAAGTAGACGGTTAGGGGTTTAAGTATTCCGTTCACGCTAACTCGCTTCGCTTGTACGCTGCACTGGCGCGGGGCATTAGCCCCGAAGCGCGGTCGCGCTTAGTCGTCGCGGTGCTCCTCCACCGGAGTTTATGGAGAATCTACGCCACACACGGGAACCTTACCGTAAACTTCTGAAACTAAGCGCGACCGCGCTTCGGCGCCCCTGCGCCGCCGTCATGTCGCAGACATGCGTACGCATGATGCGGAGCATTTTGCAAAGTAAAATTTGCGCGAGCGGAACAACCCCAACCCTCTCCGTAGTCCATAGCCAGCTGGTAAAAGCCTATGCCAATTCCAACTATCTCAATAGTGCTCGATTATTTTTCGCCAACCACGATTTCTTTGTTGGCATACCACTTGAAAACCCTCGAGTTGAAACGACCGCGCCCACCAACTCTCTTGTCTTTTTCAAAAGTCGATACGTGAATTTTGTAGTTTCCTGGTTTTTTGTATCTGTGGCTTAAGGGTTCAATGCAATAATTCTTCTTAAATTCAGCAGGGTTAAGGTAACTTGGGTTGAATTTTTTGTATTCAACTGAACCATCGCCCCATTCAATGATGAAACCAAGTGTGCCAGAATCCCATTCAATACTTTTCATACAGCCTGTTCTTTTGTCCATAAAATCTTCTGTGGCTTGGGTTATCCTTTTAGGACCAGTAAGTTTTACCCATAATTTGCTTTTGCCAGTTATGGAAAACGTTAACTGTGACGAAAAAGTATTTTTGGATAGGGCTTTATGGATGTCTTTAGCCCCATCAATACCAAATCTTTGCGCTTTGTTCCAAAATAAACTCAAACCACGATGGCTAAACTCTTCCTTCGATTGCGAGAACAAATAAGTTTCTCCGAGGGTTCCAGCAAAATTGCAAGCCATAGACCCGCCTGTCCCAGTTTTGTATGTGAGCGTCTTTGGTAAGTTCCCTTTGAAAACCTTTTCTACCCTTACTTTTATGTCAATATGGTCGTCGTCTACAAGAGTTTTGGAAATGATGGTTCCGACAAATGAAACATGCGCGTCATCCATAAGTTTAAATGGTGTTTGAAAAACTACACGTCCAAGTGAGCATGCAAATGAGGGGCTGGAGAAAGTGCTGATTAGAGCTAATGTAATAAGGATGATTTTTTTCATCAAACCGCCTCCAACACACACGCAATCCCTTGCCCAACACCAATACACATTGTCGCCAAGCCATAGCGCCCGCCTGTGTTTTTCAGTTCCAATGCTGCCGTGCCTGCTAGCCTTGCGCCTGACATGCCGAGCGGGTGGCCCAGCGCGATTGCGCCGCCGTTGGGGTTTATGTGGGGGGCGTTGTCGGGTAGGCCGAGGCGGCGGGTGACGGCAAGGGCTTGGGCGGCAAAGGCTTCATTAAGTTCTATCACATCGATGTCGGTGATTTTAAGGTTTAGGCGCGCCAGTAGTTTTTCAGTTGCAGGAGCGGGGCCGATGCCCATTATGCGTGGCTCAACGCCTGCAACGGCGGTGCCGACAATACGGGCGATAGGGGTGAGGCCATGGGCCTTGGCGGCAGCTTGGCTGGCTATAATCAGTGCGGCGGCTCCATCGTTTACGCCAGAGGCATTGCCTGCTGTAACCGAGCCGTCTTTGCGGAATGGCGTGCCTAGTTTGGTGAGTTGTTCGAGCGTGGTTGTGGGACGGGGGTGTTCGTCTGTATCTACCACCACATCATCACCTCTGCGCTGGGGGATGGTGACGGGGGTGATTTCTTGGGTCAAGCGACCGTTTTTCATGGCAAGCCCAGCGCTGACTTGTGAGCGGTGGGCAAAGGTATCTTGGTCCGCGCGTGAAATATTAAAATCCGCGGCGACGTTTTCAGCGGTTTCGGGCATGGAATCAACGCCATATTGTGCCTTCATGGCTTTGTTGACAAAACGCCAGCCAATGGTGGTGTCGTAAATTTCAGCCTTGCGTGAAAATGCGGTTTCAGCTTTTGGCATCACCATGGGCGCACGCGACATGGATTCAACACCGCCTGCAATAATCAAATCTGCTTCACCAGCTTTTATGGCGCGAGCGGCAGTGGCAACGGCATCAAGACCTGATCCGCATAAACGATTGAGCGTCACGCCTGGTGCTGTGACGGGCAGACCAGATAATAAAGCGGCCATACGCGCGATATTGCGGTTGTCTTCGCCTGCCTGATTGGCGCAGCCATAAAAAATGTCATCTAAAGCATCCCAATCCACTTTTGGATTACGATCAATTAAGGTGCTTATAGGAATAGCTGCTAAATCATCAGTGCGCACTGATGAAAGTGCGCCGCCAAAGCGCCCGATTGGGGTGCGGATATAATCACAGATAAATGCTTCAGCCATTGATTTTGCCTTTTAGATGAGTCAGTAGTTTTTCTTTATCGGGTGCGCCTGAATAGATTGCAACTTAGAAAGTTATTATGATCCGTTTTTTCTTTATTCTTGTTTTGAGTTTCATATCGTTATCGAGTCATGTTTTTGCCCAAGCAACCGAAGGTGATGATGCGCCGTTACGGTTTGGTCGTTTTGTCTTTGAGGGCAAAACTTATCACGGGTTTTTATCGTCAGGCGGGGTTCATCAGTTGGACCGTAGTTTTTTTGATCCGAAAGTTCAGCGCACGGGAGTGGTATTTCCGTTGGATCAAATTAAATTATTGGCGCCAGTGGTGCCGAGCAAAATTATTGGTGTTGCGCATAATTACAAGAGTCGGAAAGGCAAGCCACTCAAGGGCCAGCGGATGCAAATTTTTGCAAAGTTGCCATCGTCACTGATTATATCAGGGGAAAAAATCATTGCACCGAAAGGGTCGAGCAATTTGCACTTTGAAGGCGAGATGGTCATCGTTATTGGCAATACGGCGAGTAAACTTTCGCCAAAGCAAGCACAAGATGTGATTTTCGGTGTTGCGGTAGGTAATGATATTACAGAGCGTCGTTTTTCAGGTGAAGCTTTTGATTCATTGCGCTCTAAAGGGTCAGATACTTTTGCTCCAATTGGTTCGTGGGTGGTGCCTGGGTTAAGCTATGATCGATTGGGTTTAGTGACAAAGTTGAACGGTAAAGTGGTGCAGAAATTTTCCACTCGAAGAATGATTTATTCAACGGCTGAAATCGTGTCGCGGATTTCACAATATATAACGCTTGAGGCGGGGGATCTGATTTATACGGGCACCTCTGGGCATACTTGGCCGTTGAAAAAAGGCGATGTTGTTGAAGTAAGGCTTGAAGGTGTCGGTGTTTTGAAAAATACTGTCGGCGAATAGTTTTGTAAATCTGACTGGTTGGGTTAGAAAAAACCAGACAGATAAATTGGGAAAAATTATGCTTCAAGAAAAGCTTCAAAAAGGTGACTTTGTCATCACGGCTGAAATTGTGCCGCCGCTTTCTGGTAACGCTGGTGATTTGATGGATCGGGTGTCGCCGTTGGCAGGTGTGGTCGATGCGGTTAATATCACCGATGGGGCGGGTGCGCGCTTGGCGATGTCCTCGTTGGCGGCCAGTGCTATTTTGGTGCGCGAGGGCGTTGAGCCTGTGTTGCAGCTGACATGCCGTGACCGTAACCGCATTGGCTTGGCGGCTGATTTGTTGGGCGCTTCGGCATTGGGCATTAAAAATTTGCTGATTTTGCATGGCGATGACCCGTCTAAGGGTGACATGCCTGAAGCCAAAGCTGTGTTTGATTTGGATTCAAAAGGCTTGCTGGCAATAGCAGATGATATGGATGGCGTGGTGGAACGCGATGTGGTCAATGCACCGCAGTTTTATATTGGGTGCGCCGATGCACCCATTGATCCCCCTGCTGATTGGAAACCTGCGAGTTTACAGGCGAAAATTGCAAGTGGAGCACAGTTTGCACAAACTCAGTTTTGTTTCGACCTTGATGTGGCCAAGCGATATTTTGAGCGTTTGGGGCAAGAAGGCGTTACTGATAAGCTGAAGTTTATTGTTGGGGTAGGGCCGTTGTTGTCGTTTAAACAAGCCCAATTTATGGATGCAAATTTATTTGGGGTTTCTGTGCCCGACCACATTCTTGCGCGGATGGAAAACGCTAAAGACCAAAAAACCGAAGGGCGAAAAATTTGCGCCGAGTTGGTTAAAGGTCTTCGTGATATTTCAGGTGTTGCAGGTGTGCATGTCATGGCACCGATGCAAAACGGCAAATCAATTGCTGAGGCA
>JAMOMM010000034.1 GCA_027067085.1 Hyphomicrobiales bacterium | reverse complement strand
TCAAGTTGCTCGTCATTAAGTCCCAAAGTCTCTTTACAGAACTTGTCGCCCAATGTGTATTTATTGAACACAAACTTGATGTCAAACGCGGTGCCAAGCCCTTGCTCAACCGCTTCAATTTGGCTGCTCGTAAAGCCCTTTTCTTTAAGAGCTGTATGGCTAACACCAGGCGCATCAGACAATGTGTTGTGTCCAACAGCATAACCAACGATTTCTTCAATTTGCTCGGCTTCATAACCAAGTGTGCGAAGGGCTGCAGGAACACCACGGTTGATGATTTTAAAGTAACCACCGCCAGCAAGTTTTTTAAACTTAACCAAGGCAAAGTCAGGCTCGATACCTGTGGTGTCACAATCCATCACCAAACCAATTGTGCCCGTGGGAGCGATAACAGAAACTTGCGCGTTACGCAGCCCATGTTCCTTAGCTAGCGTTACCGCTTTTTCCCACGCAGCACAGGCACGTTCAACCATGGACTTATCGGGAGTGTTGCCATGGTCAAGTGCAACCGGGTCAATGCTAAGGCCTTCATATCCTGATGTTTCACCGAGCGCTGCACGTTTATGATTACGCAAAACGCGCAACACATGCTCTCGGTTCTTTTTATAGCCAGGGAAAGGACCAAGCTCTTTTGCCATTTCCGCAGAAGTAGCATAAGAAACACCGGTCATGATTGCTGTGATCGTACCGCAAATAGCGCGGCCTTGGTCACTGTCGTAAGATAGACCCTTGGTCATCAAAAGGCCGCCAATATTGGCAAAGCCCAACCCAAGAGTGCGGAAGTCGTAAGAGCGCTTGGCAATTTCTTTTGATGGGAATTGCGCCATCAGCACAGAAATTTCAAGCACCATTGTCCATAGGCGAACGCCGTGTTCAAATTCAGCGGTTTTAAATTCACCTGTTTCAAAGTCATGGAATTGAATAAGGTTTAATGAAGCAAGGTTACACGCCGTATCATCAAGGAACATATACTCAGAACAAGGGTTCGAAGCTGTAATCTCACCAGATGCTTTACATGTATGCCAGTCATTGATTGTGGTGTGGAATTGAATGCCAGGATCAGCGCAAGCCCAAGCTGCATTACCAACCTTGTCCCAAAGTTCGCGCGCATCGACTGTTTTGGCAACACCTGGTGCATTGCGCCATGTTAGATCCCAGCTGGAACCATTTTCAACAGCACGTAAGAATTTATCGGTAACGCGAATAGAGTTGTTTGAGTTTTGGCCAGAAACCGTGCGGTAGGCTTCGCCATCCCAATCGGTGTCATAGGTATCAAACTCAATATCTTTAAAGCCTTGCTTGGCAAACTGAATAACGCGGCGCGTTAGATTATCAGGCACCAAACCTTTGCGCGCGTCTTTAACAGCGCGTTTAAGGGCAGGGTTCTTGCTGGTTTCAAAACAATCGTCATTGTCACCTTCGCAATTTACACACGCTTTAAGAACCGCTTTAAGGTGCTTTTTAACAATCTTGGAACCCGTTACAAGAGCGGCAACTTTTTGCTCTTCTTTGACTTTCCAATCGATATAAGCTTCGACATCAGGGTGGTCGATGTCGATGACAACCATTTTGGCCGCGCGGCGCGTTGTGCCGCCAGATTTAATTGCCCCAGCTGCGCGATCACCAATGCGTAAGAAAGACATCAGGCCAGAAGATTTGCCGCCACCTGAAAGTGGTTCGTTTTCACCGCGAATGTTAGAAAAGTTTGAGCCTGTGCCCGAACCATATTTAAACAACCGCGCTTCACGGATCCAAAGATCCATAATGCCACCTTCATTAACCAGATCATCACTGACCGATTGAATGAAACAAGCATGGGGTTGTGGGTGCTCATAAGATGATTTCGATTTGGTCAGTTTACCTGATTTGTAATCAACATAATGGTGGCCTTGGCTTGGGCCATCAATGCCATAAGCCCAGTATAAACCAGTGTTGAACCACTGTGGAGAGTTCGGCGCACATTTTTGTGTGGCCAGCATGTAGCAAAGCTCGTCGTAAAAAGCGCGCGCATCTTCTTCACTATCGAAGTAATCGCCCTTCCAACCCCAATAAGTCCATGTGCCAGCAAGGCGTGAAAACACTTGTTGAGCTGACATTTCAGGGCCATAGCGCTCTTCTTCAGGCATTTTAGCCAAAGCTTTTTTGTCTTCAACCGAACGCCAAAGCCAAGAGGGAACAGAGTTCTCTTCAACTTTTTTCAGCGCTTGCGGAACACCTGCTTTACGGAAATATTTTTGTGCAATGATGTCGCTTGCAACTTGTGACCAATCTGCTGGCACTTCAATGTCAGCCAGACGGAAAACAATTGACCCATCAGGGTTCTTGATTTCACTGGTTGCAGTACGAAAATCGATTGCTGCAAATGGGCTTTGGCCCTGTTTTGTATACTGGCGCTCTATGCGCATATTCTTGTCCCCTTAAAACTATTCGTCTACGTGAATTTGCGGCCATCATTGACAAACAAATCCACACCCTGATTTCGATCTCAAGTCGCCAAAATGCGCTCAAAACCTGTTTTGTTGTCTTTTTCAGCCCCAATGAGCCTCAAAAGAATATTTTTGGAAATTTAACCCACAAACACACCTGTCCCCAGATGATTACCTGTAGGAAATTTGACACCGTTACCTCGCCTGAGAACCGCTAAAAGGTTAACCCAATGCATAATTTTTTTATATTTCTGACTTCGCCTAGTGATTGATAATCTATGATTTCAAGATCACCACCACCCCTTAGCCATGAACAGACTGTAGTTCACTTTTGCGCCGCGCGTCAACAATTAGTGCGTTAACAAAAGGTAAACACAACATGTAGTGTCTGGCTGTTGATACAATGTGGATTAAATTTTAACTATATTGATTCGACCGCCAACCTTGGCGGTTTTCGCCATTCTTGGCTTATAAGCCCTGTGGATAGTTAGCCTAAGTCTTGTGTTAACCAATTGTGTCAAGCCCAAGAAAAAATATTTTTTATTTAAATTTCTCCACAGGTTTTATTCTCGATAAGCCATATTTAGGGTCGTTTTCGGGAAAACAATGGAATCAGAACGCAAAAATGTGAATAGCCAGCGATTTCAATCGCGCCCATAGTAAAAAAGGAAAAATAAAAACCAAAGGGAGAAGTACATGAGCGATACTAAAACCACAGGTAGCTGTCAGTGCGGCGCTGTAACCTATGAGATAACAGGTGATCCCATGTTTGCCGCGCACTGCTGCTGCAATTCGTGCAAAAAAGCCTCAGGCGCAGACCATATCACCGCTGCATTTTATATGGATGACCAAATTGAACTAAAAGGCGAGGTGGCTTCTTTTAGTATGACCGCTGATAGTGGAGCGACCAGCACCCGTCATTTTTGCCCCACGTGCGGCTCGCGGCTTTATTCCACAAACTCTAGCCGTGCAGGTGTAAAAGGCATTCAAGTTGGCACCATGGACAATCCAACCAATATTGAACCACGCGCGGTTGTATATTCTAAAGACAGAAATGCGTGGGATTCGTTTAATGATGCCCTGCCTCAATTTGAAAAAATGCCACCGCCGCCACCCGCGAAATAAGCCGCCAAATAAAAAACTAAGGTTTATCGCGAGTTTTTAAGCCATTTTTGCAAAACATATGATCCAACCTCTAGATATTTCTCTGCGGTTGGGTCATAACGTGGTTAGGCCTGTAACAGGCCAAATCATAGAAGCAATATTGGCTAGGGTGAGTAAAATGTGGAACTTCATCAAACAACTCTTTATCTGGTGGGACGGTCAAACTCTTGGCACGCGGTTTTTCACATGGCGCAAAGGCAATAGCGTTGGAAAAGACGAATTTGGCAATCAATATTATGAAACCAAAGACAGCGCAAAGCGCTGGGTAGTCTTTAATGGACCTGCTGAAGGCTCCGCTGTGCCTCCTGGATGGAGTTCATGGCTGCAACATCGCTCAAACACACCACCAAGCCAAGAAAAATATACGGCAAAAGTTTGGGAAGCCCCGCATATAGCCAACCCAACAGGCACCCAAAACGCCTACCGCCCCGCAGGCAGCATCTTGTCACGCAACCCAAAAGCAGCAGAACCAGATTATGAAGCTTGGAGCCCTTGAGGTTTTTTCAAACATCTAAGATGAATTTAAGAGCCCCAAATTATTGAGGCTCTTTTTTTGCGATCACTCCTGAAACAACAAATTAAACGGCTTTGATAACGGGGCTGGTAGCTCAGTTGTTAGTGGTGTATCTGCGCTAACCTTTTCCAACGAAAAATTCGCGCCAAACCCCGTGCCTTCACCACGCACATAAAATCCATAATTGAGTGTCACTGCATCAGTTGGAATATTCAACACAATCTCACGTGTCTGCCAATCGGTCGTGCCTGTCAAAACACCATTATCTTTGCGCTC
>JAMOMM010000033.1 GCA_027067085.1 Hyphomicrobiales bacterium | reverse complement strand
CATTTCTTGATATAAGAAGAAAATATACGGTATGAAACCACAACGTGAAAAATTTGCTACACAAGTCGATAGCGCATTACTTTCTGATTTGCGCACATTGGCCAACCAAGAGGGTCGCCAAATTCAGGCCTTAGTCGAAGAAGCGCTAAGCGCACTTATTGACGAGCGTAAGAGTGCCAATGCTCGTTCCCATGTGATGGGCGCGTATCAAAAAAGCCATGCCCGTTTTAGTGGCCTTTACAAAAAACTAGCTAAATGAAAATCGACTATTTGTTGATGGCCGATGTGTTAGCCATTCATGTGGATCAAATTGAAACTTATGGCGGCAGCGAAGGTATGCGCGATGCTGGACAATTAGAATCCGCACTGTTTCGACCGCAATCTGGTTACTACCCAGACGTAATTTCACAAGCGGCTGCGCTATGGGAAAGCTTGTCGCAAAATCACCCTTTTGTTGATGGTAACAAACGCACGGCCTTTGCTTCAATGTATACCTTTCTTGCAATCAACAATGTTGAGGTGCAAGCAAATGAAGAAGAAGCATGGCAATTTCTCAACCCACTTTATCAGACAAACGCGCTTTCCTTTGAAGTGCTAAAGGAATGGTTGAGACAAAATACGGAAAACCACAATTAGACTTGCATCTGGTTATGCAATGTTAGAGCATGGGTTTTTATCTCAAAGGTTTTTAAATTGACAGGTTTTTGGATAGGCGTGGCACAGAGTGCGATCGGGTCAGGTTTGGGCTTCTTACTCGGCCTTATAGCATTCCACTATCAGCAAATACGGCAATTGGCCAAAAAAGAAAAAGATGAGTGGAGAGCTGCATTAGATGCACTCAATCGTCTAACAAATACAGCTGTTGCCAATATCGAAGGACTCACGAATGCCAAGTTGCAATTCATAAATGGCTTGAAGCCTGAAGTCGAACGGATGAAAACAGCTTCCGAAGAGATCCGTGCGACGCCAGTTGTAGAACGGGAGAAAAAGGTTCCGGTTCTGCTAAGCTTGATAAGTACAATGCGGTATTTCTACTTGAACAATCCACGCAATTTCATTATGCAGCCACCAGAAATTTCAGAGTACTCTCCGCTCAGCAAGGATATGCCTTCGCTGGCCCTCTTTGTTCATCGCGCGATGGGTATGATGCAAGAAATAAATGAACGAATAGATTCCAGAAATGCACTTCTCGCGGAGTTGGCACGAGAAAATGGAGTAAGGACTGAGCGCATTCTCTACTATTCGAGCATGTTATCGGACGAAGGCAACGCAATATGTGAGCATACAGATTTTGCGCTGAATTTTTGGCGGCTTGTTCTCGATCAAATACAAGCCTATATGTCCGTAAAAGGCACGGGAGAGCACGTCCTTAAGTATGAGTTAATTCCAAAGGCTGCGGAAGCTATGCCAAAAGAAGAATTGTTTCCTCTAATGCGAGAGCAACTGACGACATTTGCTGATGATGATGCTTAAGCTTTCTTAAGCTGGTCTGTGGTTGTAATCCAGACCGAAACGTTCAAACAATACCTAGACACTCGCCTGAACTTTCCAAGATTTAACCTATCCCTTAAACCGCACTCGCCCGCCCAAAGTCCGTCAAATCAACCTTAGTCTCCTCCAGCTTCTCACCCAAGGCGCTAGCGCCATGTTTTTCGGCGTATTCTTTTTCTGCATCGGTGATAGGGATGGCTTGGAGCCAGAGGACGGTTTTGGTTTTGAATTGGAGTGGGTAGAGGGTGTCGTTCCACATTGAGGGGACGGTGAAGAGGAAATGCTTGAGGGCGCAGGTTTTGTCATAAACCCCAAGGGCGTTGGCAAATATTGTGCCCGGCTTGCACAGCATATTGTGGGTTAAAACCGCATTGGCCACATTGGCCAGCGCCCCATCAAGGTAGTCAACATCTTTAGGCCCGCAAGCAACAATTTCAGCTCCTAGCGGAATTTCGCTTTTGTCTTTGCCTAACGCACGATCCGACAGGCCGATGGTGGCATGAGAAATCACATCGGGTAAATCAGCGTCCTTGCCCGACAATACATAAACCACCAATTGCTGGTTCTCATCCAAATGCTCAGCAATGGACCAATCATCACCAAACACCTTACCAACAAATTGCGCTAAATTCTGATTTTCTTGAGTAATATTTTTCACTGGGTTCTTCTTCTAATTAAAATGAATACTAACTAATTGGCAGTCTCTGAAACGGCCGTGACCACGGCCCGATGTCACTACATCGCGCCAGCGCAGGCCAAGCGCCCCGCGCTTGAATAGCCGTGAGCGGATCCAAACGGAACCTAAGGATACAATCTCGTCTTATCCCACTCTTGCCCAATCTCATCACGCGAAAACACAATACGATCATGCAAACGAAACGGCCGATCATGCCAAAACTCTAAATACAAAGGTTTGATGCGAAAACCAGACCAATAAGGCGGGCGCGGTACATCGCCAATGGCATATTTGGCCGCGTATTTTGCAATACGTTTTTCAAAGGCAAAACGGCTTTCAAGTGGGCGTGATTGCTCCGATGCCCATGCCCCAATGCGACTATCGCGAGCCCGTGAAGCAAAATACGCATCGGCTTCTTCATCACTTACCGTCTCAACAATGCCACGAATGCGGATTTGACGGCGCAGCGTTTTCCAATGAAAATTAAGCGCTGCCTTTTTAGCGCCAAGCAATTCGCGGCCCTTGGCGCTTTCAAAGTTGGTGTAAAAAACAAAGCCGTTTTCGTCAAAGTCTTTTAAAAGCACCATGCGCACATTGGGCATGCCGTCTTCATCAACCGTGGCGACACTCATCGCGTTGGGATCGTTTGGTTCTGATTTTTCAGCATCTTTGAGCCAATCAGCAAACAGCTCAAATGGTTTTTCTGAATTTGCAAAGCCTTTGGCAGCGGTAATGGTTTTAAGTGTTTCGTGCGCAGATGACATGGTAATCGTTCCAAATTTCAACTCGAGTATGGTCAAGTCTTAAACCTGCCGCAAAGCTCTGTAAACCAGCCAAATTTCTATTGTCATAGTCTGTAACAATTTGTGACAAACGTGATGCGTACAACGCAGGGTAACTTAGTGTAAATTGCCCGCAATAAATTCAAATCAGAAACACCTCTCAAAAATAAGAATAGGCAAATCGAATGAGCGACACCAATATTGTGGGAAACTTGATGGCGGGCAAACGCGGCCTAATTATGGGCGTGGCCAATCAACGTTCAATCGCTTGGGGCATTGCAAAATCATGTGCAGCTCAAGGTGCCGAATTGGCCTTTACTTATCAGGGTGATGCCTTGAAAAAACGCGTTGATCCGTTGGCGGCCTCAATTGGTTCAGACATTGTTTTGCCGTGCGATGTAACCGATGAAAGTTCCATTGATGCGGTATTTGCCGAGCTTGAGAAAAAGTGGGGCAAGCTAGATTTTGTTGTTCACGGCATTGCCTTTTCAGACAAGAATGAATTGACAGGGCGTTATGTTGATACCTCGCCTGAAAACTTTAAGAACACTATGTTCATTTCCTGCTACAGCTTTACCGCGGTTGCTCAACGTGCAGAAAAGTTGATGACCGATGGCGGTTCATTGATGACGTTGACATACTACGGCGCTGAAAAATGGATGCCGCATTACAATGTCATGGGTGTTGCTAAAGCCGCACTTGAAGCATCGGTTCGTTATATGGCCGCCGACCTTGGCGAAAAAGCTATTCGCGTTAATGCGATTTCAGCTGGCCCGATTAAAACCTTGGCCGCTGCTGGTATTGGTGATTTCCGTTATATTCTAAAATGGAATGAATACAATTCGCCTATGCAACGCAATGTGACGATTGATGAAGTGGGTGACACGGGGCTTTATTTAGCATCAGACCTTAGTCGCGGCATGACGGGTGAAGTTGTCCATGTTGATGCGGGCTATCATATTGTTGGTATGAAAAACCCAAAAGCGCCTGATATTACAGCACCTAATAAGGGCGACTAAACTGCCGTGACAAACTTTAAAAATGTCCCGCCGCTTTATTATATCAGGCACGGGCAAACCGACTGGAACGCCGCGCGTAAAGTGCAGGGCCAAACAGATATTCCGTTGAACGAAACAGGCCACGGCCAAGCGGCAAACATTGCCTGTGCGATAAAGCTGATTGAGCCTGATGTATCTAAGTTCAAAATTTACGCATCACCCTTAACGCGGGTGCGCGAAACGTTATCTTATGTGCTTAAAGAATACGGCATTGATGACAGTGTGGTGACGTTTGATGACCGCTTGCGTGAGGTTTCATTCGGTGATCGCGAAGGCTCGACTTGGCCTGAACTTAACGCCGATGGTATTGAACCACGCAAAGACCCTGAGGCGTATTTCCACTGGTGCCCTGCAAATGGTGAAAGTTATGCTGATGCA
>JAMOMM010000032.1 GCA_027067085.1 Hyphomicrobiales bacterium | reverse complement strand
TTCAAACCGCACATCAGGGTCTTCGGAAATACCTGTTTCGTCATTGGAAATTGCCACAACGGGTACGTTGTACTTTTTAATCAAAGGCAGCACGCGCTCAAGGTGTTCAACTTCACCCGTAACAGAGTTCACCAGTGGGCGACCTTTGGCAGCTTCCAAACCAGCTTCAAGGGCAGAGGGAACGGATGAATCAATACACAAAGGCAGATCAACGGTGTTTTGAACAATCTCGATGGTTTGGCGCATCAAAGGCGGCTCGGTTTCATTCGGATTGACGGCGGTAACGCCAGCGTTCACATCCAAGATCATGGCACCTGCTGCTGCTTGCGCCAACGCATCAGCAATCACGGTTTCAAAGTTTCCTGCATTCATCTCTGCCGCAAGTTTTTTGCGACCTGTGGGGTTGATGCGTTCACCAATAATAGTGAACGGGCGATCAAAGCCAAGGATGACTTCTTTTGTTTGGGAGGCAACAAGTGTTTCAGTCATGGTTCAAATTCCAAATAGTCAAAATATAATTAAACAGCGTTGCCGCCATTATCAATGAGTTGTTTAAGTTTGTCTTGGGTATATTCTTGTTCAAGGTTTTGTGCAGAACTGGCAATAACATCTTGAGGATCACCCTCGATCTCCAAAGGTTTACCGCGCCGCCAAGCTGCAATGTAGTCATCAGTTTCTGCTGCGCCTGAGCGCATTGCCGCCATATCAATAGCTTCCTGAAAGCGATCAGACAGCATGGCCTTTGTTGCCTTGCGCCCTTTACCAATACTCACCTGTGAAGGGATGTCACGCCAATATGTGATAATAAGTTGTGCCAAAATTGTGCTCCTCCTATTTGGAACTGTGTCAAGAAACGAGACTATTTGAACTGTCTCTACCGACATTTATCGCTGTTTAAACGACCGATGTCTCAAGCGAGGGCGCGCAAGTCTGCCTCGTGTTTAAACCCAAAGCCCGGCATACAGCAATGGCAAGGTTAGACTTGTTCATGGTATAAAAATGGAAATGACGCACACCATGACTAGCCAGTTCTAAAACCTGTTCAACCGCAGTGCTAACCGCAACAAGCTGTTGACCTGCGGGATCATCCTCTAACCCTTCAAACCGTGCTTTTAACCACTCAGGCACATTTGTGTTACACATTTTAGCGAACCGTTTGACGTTGTTAAAGTCGTGAATAAGTAAAATGCCTGGCACAATGGGGGCTGTGATGCCGTGATCTGCAGTGGCTTCTAAGAAATCATAATAAACTTGATTATCAAAAAAGAACTGCGTAATCGCGCGGTCTGCGCCAGCATCAAACTTGGCCTTTAGGTTGTCGAGATCTGCTTTCCTGTTGGCAGAATCAGGGTGTATTTCAGGGTAGGCGGCAACAGAAATGTCGAACCCGCCAATGTTTTTAAGCCCTGCAACCAGCTCCGTTGCGTTGGCATAACCCCCTTCATGAGGAATGTATTTATCTTGGTCTTTAGGCTTGTCACCGCGCAGTGCAACAATGCTTTTAACACCCATGGCCTTATAAGACTGGGCAACAGCATCGGTTTGTGTTTTCGTTGCCCCAACGCAGGTTAAATGGCCAGCCAGTTTATGGCTTGTCTCGTCGGTGATTTGTTGGAGCGTGTCCAACGTGCGTTTTTGCGTGCCGCCGCCCGCACCATAAGTAACCGAAAAGAAAGACGGACCGAACCGTTCTAAATCGCGTGCAACCTGTAGCAAATTAGTTTGGCCAATGTCACTCAGCGGCGGGAACACCTCAAACGAGACGGTAAATCCACCTGGGTTTTTTGAAACTTTAAAGGCATTTTGCGAAAGAGATGTCATGTCAATCCATTCATATAAAGATATGTTTATATACTTATGTCAGCCAAAGGTGTCAATTTATTTCTGACAAATTTTGTCGCAAAACATCATTAAAGAGACGCTTGTTAAAGCGCTTGGCATTGAAACAAGCGCCAAACAAGATGAATAGGTAAGTTAGAGGATCAAGCTATGTCTACTGAATCTAGACGAGGACGACGTAAATCACGTCGTGGTAGTGGTGGTGCAGATGCACGTCGTGCATTGCGATCGAGCGGCAGAATCGCGCAACTTACTTATATTAAACGCCAAATCCCTTTGTATGAGATATTGAGCGAGGCTGGCCTTGAGAAAATTGAAGCCAATGCAGATCGCTTGCTTGAAGAAGTCGGCATTGATTTTCGTGGCGATGATGAGGCGCTTTCAATGTGGAAGCAAGCTGGCGCTGACGTTAAGGGCGAGCGTGTTCGTTTTCCAAAAGGCATGTTGCGCGATTTATTAAAGACCGCTCCAAAACAATTTACTCAGCACGCACGCAATCCTGCCCGTTCTGTTGAGGTTGGTGGTGACAATACAATTTTTGCGCCAGTCTATGGCCCGCCATTTGTACGCGATTTAGAAGGTGGACGGCGTTATGCAACGCTTGAAGATTTTCAAAACTTTGTAAAACTAGCTTATTTGGCCCCGTCAATGCACCATTCAGGTGGCACCGTTTGTGAACCTGTTGATGTGCCCGTACCATCGCGCCATTTAGACATGGTTTATAGCCACATTCGCTATAGTGACAAACCCTTTATGGGTTCGGTTACCGCCCCAGAACGTGCTGCTGATTCCATTGAAATGGCTAAACTGGTGTTTGGTGAAAGTTTTGTTGATGAAAACTGCGTACTGATTAATTTAATCAACGCCAACTCGCCGATGATTTATGATGACACGATGTTGGGGGCGCTAAAAACGTATGCCCGTAATGGTCAAGCTTGCGTGGTATCTCCGTTTATATTGTCTGGGGCGATGTCGCCTGTGTCTGTCGCGGGTACTTTAACTCAAATTTTGGCGGAAGTTCTGGCCGGGGCTGGTTTCTCACAATTATGCAAACCAGGGGCTCCAGTTGTGTTCGGCACGTTTGCAAGCTCGATGTCGATGCAGTCAGGCGCGCCAACTTTTGGCACACCAGAACCGGCCCATGTTCTTTATGGGGCAGGACAGTTGGCGCGGCGTTTGGGACTTCCTTATCGCTCAGGTGGTTCATTATGTGGTTCAAAACTGCCCGACGCGCAAGCCGCCCATGAAAGCTCAAATACAATAATGCCAACCCTGATGGGTGGTGTAAACTTTGCGCTTCATTCTGCAGGTTGGCTTGAAGGCGGTCTGGTATCGTCTTACGAAAAATTCATTCTTGATTGTGACCAGTTGGGCATTATGCAAAAATTTGCTGAAGGGGTGGATTTGTCTGAAAATGGCTTAGCTTTTGACACGATCGCCGAAATTGGCAGTTTACCTTCAGAAGAAAGCCGCCATTATCTTGGCACCGCTCATACTCAAGCCAATTTTGAAACAGCGTTTTATCGTTCTCCCGTTGCCGATAATAATTCTTTTGAGCAGTGGTTGTCTGAAGGTGAGCAAGATGCTGCAACGCGCGCGAACGCCATTATGCGTCGTCAACTTGCTGAATACACCGCACCAGATCTCGACCCAGCGATTGAGGAATCTCTGCAAAGCTATATGGCCAAACGCAAAGAAGACTTGCCGCAAGCTTAAACAACTTCACCACTCCAACACATCTGCCCCCATTTTGGGCACCGAAATTGCATCGCCACAGGATGGATGTTTCAAATTGAAACGGCCCGCCAAGTTTATGGAGATGAAAATGCGTGATTCTGTTTATATTCAACAACCAACCAATTGGGTTGGTGTGGCCATAAAAATTCTCGCAATTGTCGGGCTGGTGGGTTTAACTAATTTCGGATTTTATGACCGCGTTGAGTTATTATACATGTCTCAGCGGTGGTTTACGCTGGTGTTTTATTTGGGTATGTGGGGCGCGTCATTCCTTGCTTTGTTTATCGCCGCTCTTCAACCCAATAAGTACGTCCGTCTAGCGTGGGCAGCGTTACTGTCTGTTTCGGCAACAACGGCCTATATGTATACCAGCGTTTCTGGTTCTGATCTTTCTGTTTTTGATGCATTGTCATTGTGGACCGCACGCCACGAAGCAGGGCGTGCGTTAGAGTTTTACAAAAGTGGAATTGTTGCTGCTGTGATTGTCTTCATCACAAGCTTTGCCATCATCGCTTTGCCACCAACCCCCAAACATCGCTGGGTGGCGTTTAGTTTAAAATGGTTGTCTTGGACCCCAGTGGTGCCTGTTTTGCTCATCGCTGCGATTATTTTTATTAAAGAAGGTGGCGGTTCTCAGGCTATGCCAAGCCAGTTCCAACCGTTGGCCATCGGTTTGGTTACCGCAGTTAAAGTGGCTGGTCATGAACTACCGGCGCGCCATCCTGTGGCAATAAAAGCAAACAAAACCCGGCAAATGAAAAACATCGTTATGCTCATCGATGAGAGCGTGCGGCCAGATTATATCAATTGGAAGGTTGGTAATT
>JAMOMM010000031.1 GCA_027067085.1 Hyphomicrobiales bacterium | reverse complement strand
ACATCTGCCTGAAAACCGCCGACGAATCAAAGGCTTGGTCGAATCAAAGTCAGATTTTATGGTTAACGTGTTTCTGATTGAGCAATTGGCACAAAGTTGTCTTTTAGTAAGCCATTGAAAAGGCTCATTAAAGCAAAAAAATCATATTTTCTCTTGCACTAAATGGCTAAAATCCGCGAGTTTCAGCGCAGGCGGTAAAGTTGCCTGCAGGGGGCCAAAGGGAGGTTCCTCGTAGTTTCTTATAAAAGGATAGACTTAAAATGAATAAAAATGAACTAATTGCAAAAGTAGCAGAAGAATCGGGCCTGACAAAAGGCGATGCAGGTGAAGCACTAGAAGCAACACTAAATGCAATCATGGGTGAATTGGCTGGCGGCGGCGATGTCCGTCTTGTTGGTTTCGGTACTTTCTCAGTATCAGCTCGTAAAGCAACAACTGGTCGCGATCCTCGCACTGGTAAAGCTATTGATATTAAAGCGTCAAAAAATGCGAAATTTAAAGCGGGTAAAGCTTTTAAAGACGCTGTGAACGTATAATTTCTGTCTTTGTTTGAAGACAAATAACAGTTTGACCGTACGATGTTTTCAACGTCGTGCGGTTTTTTTGTTTTTTGATGCTTTTTTGCTTGCTCATATGCAAACAAGAGGCTATTCAAAGCGCGCTGTCATAAAACAACATGCAGCGGGCGGTTAGCTCAGTTGGTAGAGCATCTCGTTTACACCGAGAGGGTCAGCGGTTCGAACCCGTTACCGCCCACCAAAAGCCTTTTACAAAGTGAAAGGCTGACTTTTATCCATAACATTAAGTAGCGGCAGGTGTTTCATCGAAACACCGAGAGCGTCATGTTCAGGCCTTACCCAGAAGCCATCACTTCCCCTACAATAGTTTTTAAAGCCCGCTCAAATTTTAAATTGTATTGTGTGAAATCAGGACTTATTCTGATTGCAAACAAGGGGGAGACAGACGTGAATTTAGAACAACTTAAAACGCAAGGTTTTGCGATACTTGATAAATTACTCGAGTGGGCACTTAGTCCCCAGTTTTATGCTCAGGTCGCAGCGATTGTTATCGCGTGGCTAGTGGCGCGCACAATTGCTCGCCTTGTTCTAAAGAAGGTCTCCTTGTTCTCGAACGAGCCAACACAAGGGCCAATGCTAAAGCCGCGCCAGTGGGTGTTTGCTTCAAAAGGCTTGGTGCAGCCCATTTTGACGGTTGTTGCCCTTGCAATCGGTATTGAGGTCGTAACGCTAGCCGTAGGCACGGCTTGGCTGGTGCGTCTGGCACAAAGTATCAGCGTTATTGGTGTGTTGTATGCCGCCATCAACCAATTCATTGCTCATCCTCTTGTCAATAAAGCGGCCATTTGGGTTGGTATTCCGATTGCAACGCTAAAAGTATTTGGCTGGTTAGATGAAACAATCGGCTTCATGGATGCGGCTGCTTTGTCTGTTGGTAATATCCGTATCTCATTATTTATGTTGTTTAAGGCTGCAATTGCTGGCGCATTCTTTTTTTGGTTGGGCAGGCTTTCCAATAGCGCCGGTCAAAGAGTGATCCGAAAGCAAGAATCACTTGATGCACCAACCAGAGAGCTATTTGCCAAATTATTCGAAATTGTTCTTTTTGTTGTCATCTTTGTCTTACTCCTGCAGGTCATGGGGCTGGATTTGGCAGCGCTTACGGTTTTTGGTGGCGCACTGGGTGTCGGACTGGGGTTTGGCCTCCAGCAAATCGCCTCAAACTTTATCTCTGGCATAATACTGTTGTTGGAGCGTTCAATGGGGATTGGTGACTATATCGAGCTAGAAAATGGAAAAGCAGGAATCCTCAAAACGTTGAACATGCGTTCTTCCACACTAGAAACTTTTGATGGCAAAGAAATAAACGTCCCCAATGAAAAGTTTATTACCACTCAATTCACCAATTGGACCCGTGATGATCCACGCCAGCGTTATGAAGTTGAGTTTTCAGTTTCTTACGATACCGACCTGCACGCCATTCCACCTATTATTGAAAAAGCTGTTGCTTCCCATCCACGGGTTTTACAAGATCCAGAGCCAATAGATTGCGAGTTGCGAGGTTTTGGCGATAGTGGGGTTGATTTTGCTGTTGAATTTTGGGTCTCTGGCCTTGATGATGGTAAAAACAAGTTCTCATCTGATGTCTTATTCTTGGTATGGGATGCCCTTAAAGACAACAACATCTCCATTCCATTCCCACAGCGTGATGTGCATATTGTCTCTGATCGACCCAAATTAAAGATCAATAAAAAGCCTAATCAAGAGGGTGTCCAAAAGGCCCCCTAAAAGATGAAAACAAAAAAATACTAAAAAGGTAGCTTTGGTTGCTTGACATAGCGAGCGGGCTGGCCTAATTACGGCCCACTTCGTTTGCTGGTTTGTTGATTTGACACCAACGGGCAATGAGTAACGGAGGGGGTGTAGCTCAGTTGGTTAGAGTGCCGGCCTGTCACGCCGGAGGTCGCGGGTTCGAGTCCCGTCACTCCCGCCACTTTTATAGTGGTAAATACATACGGTTTTTCGTATGTAAAAATATTCAAAAATCCCCAAAAATTTCACAAAAAACGGGTCGAAAATTGACCTTTGTACTTGCGCCAGCATTGGCGTTGCGCTACCACATGGCCAACATGTAAGATAACAACGGCACACCCTCAATAAGCCGTGTATCTCGAAAGGGCTGGACCAGTGCATGATTTGCTCAAAGACTATTTGCCTGTAATTATTTTTATTGCCATTGCGGCCTTTATTGCTATCGCCCTTATGGCCTCTGCAATTGTGATTGCTGTGCGTAAACCTGACCCAGAGAAAAACTCTGCGTATGAGTGTGGCTTTAATGCCTTTGATGACTCGCGTATGAAGTTCGACATCAGGTTTTATCTCGTGGCGATTTTGTTTATTATTTTCGATCTTGAAGTTGCTTTCCTGTTTCCGTGGGCTGTCGCGTTCAAAGAAGTCGGGATGTTCGGTTTCGTTTCAATGATGATCTTTTTAGGCATCTTAACAATCGGCTTCATTTACGAATGGCGCAAAGGCGCCCTAGAGTGGGATTGATGGGATGAGTGGGATAAAAGAAATGGGACTTGTTTTACCAGAAACACCAGGTTCTAAAGTTCTAATGCCAGATCAGCGGGCTTTTTATACCGATATTAACGACGAACTGGCCGATAAAGGCTTTTTGGTCACATCAACTGATGAGTTGGTGAACTGGGCCCGCACAGGCTCGTTAATGTGGATGACATTTGGTTTGGCCTGTTGCGCCGTAGAAATGATGCAAGCTGCAATGCCACGTTATGACGTGGAGCGTTTTGGTTTTGCCCCCCGCGCCAGCCCACGCCAATCTGATGTAATGATTGTTGCTGGCACGTTGACCAATAAAATGGCACCGGCTCTGCGCAAGGTTTATGACCAAATGCCAGAACCACGCTATGTTATTTCAATGGGTAGCTGTGCAAATGGCGGCGGGTACTATCATTATTCTTATTCTGTGGTTCGCGGTTGTGACCGAATTGTTCCTGTAGATATTTATGTGCCGGGCTGTCCACCAACTGCTGAAGCACTTGTTTACGGCATTTTGGCACTACAAAAGAAAATCCGGCGAACCGGTACGATTGAACGTTAAGGCATTTAACAATGGACGAAAATCTTCTGGACATAGGCGATGTGGTCGCTGCAGAACTTGGAGAAGCCGTGCTTGATTGGGAAGTCACTCGTGGTGAACTAACAATCCATGCTTCTCGCGATGGTATTCGCAAAGTCATCAAGTTTTTACGCGATGATCCCACGTGTCACTTTAACTGCTTTATCGATTTATGCGGCGTTGATTACCCCAATCGGGCGCAGCGCTTTGATGTGGTTTATCACTTGTTAAGTCCGTATCAAAATGTGCGGGTGCGAGTGAAAGTCCAAACCGATGCCGACAACCCTGTGCCTTCAATTGTGGAATTGTTTCCCGGCGCAAACTGGTTTGAGCGTGAAGCGTTTGACCTTTATGGTATTATGTTTGCAGACCACCCAGATTTGCGCCGTATTTTGACCGATTACGGTTTTGAAGGCCACCCCTTGCGTAAAGATTTTCCGCTAACGGGCCACGTTGAGGTTCGTTATAGCGAAGACGAAAAACGCGTGGTTTATGAGCCTGTCAAACTAACCCAAGAATATCGCGACTTTGATTATGAATCACCGTGGGAAGGTGGCGCTTACAATCTACCTGCCAAACTACCAGGTGATGAGAAGGCAAAAGGCTAATGGCTGAATCTGAAAAAAGAACGTTTACCTTTAACTGGGGCCCGCAGCATCCAGCCGCTCACGGTGTGCTGCGTTTGGTGATGGAACTGGACGGGGAGGTGGTTGAACGCCTTGACCCTCATATCGGTTTGCTTCATC
>JAMOMM010000030.1 GCA_027067085.1 Hyphomicrobiales bacterium | reverse complement strand
CACGCTGCATCGGTTGCCTCATCACCTGTTTTCAGGTTCAGCAATCCAACATCAAAAGGTGCGACTTCTTTAGGCCAGATAATACCGTTTTCATCATGGCTAGATTCAATAATGCCACCAACCAGGCGTGAAACACCAACACCATACGAGCCTGAATGAACAGCCACTTGCTTACCGTCTGGATCTTGCACAACAGCGCCCAATGGTTCTGAATATTTTGTGCCAAACAGGAATATGTGACCCACTTCGATACCACGGCCAGACAAACGTTTGTCCTCAGCTACCGATGAATTGAAATCTTCTTCGTTGTGCATTTCTTCAGTGGCGGCATACTTTGAGGTAAAGTCTTTCACCACATCGCTAACGGCGCTGCGGTTTCCATAATCAATCTCAAAATCAGTCCAGTCCATATCGTAAAGGTCTTTATCGAAAAACACTTCACTTTCGCCCGTGTCGGCCAAAATCAAAAACTCGTGTGAGTTCTCTCCACCAATCGGCCCCGTGTCAGCCCGCATTGGAATGGCTTTTAGGCCCATACGTGCGTATGTCCGCAGGTACGCGACAAACATTTTATTATAAGAGTGTTGGGCATCTTCCTGATTTAGATCGAAAGAGTAAGCATCTTTCATCAAAAATTCACGGCCACGCATAATGCCAAAACGTGGGCGCACTTCGTCGCGGAATTTCCACTGGATATGATAGAGATTGATCGGTAAGTCTTTATATGACTGCGTCCCCGCTCTAAAAATGTCAGTTATCATTTCTTCATTGGTTGGACCAAAGAGCATTTCGCGATCATGGCGATCGGTAATACGCAACATTTCTTTGCCGTAATCATCATAACGACCAGACTTGCGCCATAGGTCTGCTGATTGAATTGTTGGCATTAAAACTTCAACAGCGCCAGTACGGTCCTGCTCCTCGCGAACAATATTTTCAATTTTGCGCAGCACCCGCAACCCCAACGGCAACCAAGAATAAATCCCAGCGCTTTCTTGGCGGATCATTCCCGCGCGCAACATGAAGCGGTGCGAAACAATTTCTGCTTCTTTTGGATCATCTTTTAAAGTGGGCAGAAAGTAATTACTCAGTCGCATTTCATTGGCCTTTTCGAATCTATTTTACGCAGTCTTAGGGAGTTTTCCGCACCATACAAGGAATAGTTCATTATAGTTTGATGCATTTATGGCAATTGTGTCATTAAAGTGTCGACTCTTACCAAAGATGTGGTAGTATTGTCAGGTATTTGACTGGACTAATAGTCAAAAAACGCTGAAAACAGCAACATAGTCCAGGTCTAGGGAGCCTTCGTAAGAAGGAAAACTTGTTTCTAAGGGACATACAGACCACTACTCGTTGATATGGTGCCTGTAGAAAACTGGAAATTACAATTAAGCAAGGCACTAAGCCTTGCTTTTTTGTTGCCTAAAGCATGTCACCTTTTTTATGATTCAATTGGCATGCTTTAAGCCATTGTTTTGACGCATGTCTTTATCCCAAAACCGGTAGCCACTTTTGGGAGACATGCTCTAAAATTTCGATTTCAATCGAACGCTGTGCCATACGCACATTCATGATGTCGTTCAATTATGAATGAGCACTTTCAAACTTTGGGAAAAATGGAATATCATCCAGCTTAATCAGGTTGTTGCTTGCCGCATAATAAATAACAGCAAAGATCACCCCTGCTAAAATCGTTGTAATCAGGAACTTTAATAACATACGCGGTTTAACGGGTGCCGCCTTCATTGTCCCCTCAACCACATCTTCGCCAGCTTCATGCGAGCTGGTTGCGCCCCAAGGCAGAACCAAAAACAAAGTCATCCACCAGATTATAAAGTAAATTGCGATTGCGCTGATTAGTTGCATTTCATCAAACCTGTTCTAATTCGACTAATGTGCCACAAAAGTCTTTTGGATGGAGAAAAAGCACAGGCTTTCCATGCGCGCCGATTTTTGGCTCTCCATCACCAAGGATTCTTGCGCCACCTGCTTTAAGTTTATCTCTGGCAGCAATGATGTCTTCGACTTCGTAACAAATGTGGTGAATACCGCCGCTTGGATTTTTCTCCAAAAACTTCGCGATTGGAGAATTCTCATCGATTGGCTCAAGAAGTTCGATTTTCGTGTTGGCAAGCTCAACAAAAACCACATTTACACCATGGTTTGGTTCTGCCTGTGGTTTTGAAACCTTAGCACCCAATATGTTTTCATACACCGCAACACCTGCTTTTAGGTTTGGCACGGCAATCGCAACGTGATTCAAGCGGTCCAACATTCATTTAACTCCAATTTTCTAACTAGATCGTTTCATGTTTTGTTTGTTGAGCAAACACAGTATGAAACGCAAGACTATCAACACCTTGAATAGGTCGTTCTGGTTCAACGTAAGATAGAACAACTCTAGAAAACTAGTATCGCGCCCTGCCTACAAAATCAATGCAACCTTTGTTTTTAAGCCCGTGATTTAAGGTAGTTAATGACGCGGCCGCGGCTGTCGGGCAGTTCTATTCCGCGTGGGCTGGCAAGGTTACGTTGTAAAAAGTACCCTGTAAGCTCAAAACCCATCAATACATCAGTTATGTCTAATTCTGGTTTTCCCAACAAAAATGGCGGGAGATAGAAAAGTTTATTTTTATAGGGTTCACCAGCTCTTGCACTCACTGCTCGCCCCGTTTTGGGTGAAACATAGATTAGATCATCCGTTGAACCTGTCGCTGCACAACGTGACAAATCTAAACCAAATCCAAGGCTGTCGAGCAAACCAGCTTCCCAACGAACCAAAAGAGCTGGCCAAATATCTTCATGGTCAAGGTTTTCAAGAACCAACAATGCGGCTTCATAAACTTGCGGTTGAGGGTCTCTGTCAGGTAAAAGCCCACAAAGCGCTGTTAAAGTAGTTAAACCAGCCAGCCGAAATGGATCATCCATCGCCAACGCGGCACCAAGTGAAATTGGCTCAAGGGTGAAATTGCCAAGTTGTTCTTCTAGGCGCGCGCGCCAAGTGGCTTGGACAAGGTTTCCTTGTTGCAGAACTGGGCGCATCCGTTTGGAACGTCCTCCGCGCACCAACCCTGCATGGCGGCCATGGTCTCGCGTTAGAACTTCGACAACAGCACTGGTTTCTCCGTGTTTACGGGCACCTAGAACAATTGCATCTTCCTGCCAATCCATTGGTTTTGGCCTCGTTGCCGTTACTTCTTCTTTTTCTTACGCTTCTTGGGATCAAGGCCCATCATTCGTAGGCGCTCAGGATCTTGTTGCCAATTTTTACGTACCTTTACAAACAAGAACAAATGAACTTTGTGACCCAGAATTTCAGCTAGTTCTTCGCGTGCTTTAGAACCAATATCTCTGATGGTTTCGCCCTTGTGTCCAAGTAAAATACGGCGCTGGCTATCACGTTCCACATAAATGATTTGATCGGTACGTACCGACCCGTCTTTTTTGATTTGCCAAGTTTCTGTTTCCACCGTCAACGCATAAGGCAATTCATCATGCAATTTTAGATAAAGTTTCTCGCGGGTGATTTCTGCAGCCAGCAATTTTGTTGGAATATCAGCCAACTGATCTTCGGGATAGAGCCATGGCCCATCAGGCATTTTCTCTGCTAAATACGTTCGGATGTCATCAACCCCAGACCCTGTTAACGCCGAGATCATAAAGGTTTGAGAAAATGAGAAACGATCCATCATTTTTGCAGTTAGCGCCAGCAATCGATCACGCTTTAACAAGTCTACTTTATTGAGAATAAGGACAGCGTTTTGTCGATTCTTTTCAAGGCCTTCGATAATTCTCTCAACACTTGCGTTTAAACCGCGTGGTGCATCAATAATAAGCGCGACGACATCAGCATCTTCTGCCCCTGCCCAAGCAGCATCAACCATAGCTTCATCAAGCTCGCGGCGAGGCTCAAAAATACCAGGTGTGTCAACAAACACCACCTGACTATTGCCTTCCACCGCAATGGCGCGAATAGCGGCACGAGTGGTTTGAACTTTGTGGGTTACAATGGCAATTTTAGAGCCGACCAATGCGTTCAATAAGGTGGACTTTCCTGCATTTGGCGCGCCGATAATAGCGGCAAATCCGCATTTGGTTTGCCCACTTTTGGTTGGCCCACTTTTGGTTGATTGTTCTTGTTGCTCGGTCATTGTTTTAATTCTCAATCTTATTAACGGCAATAAAGCTGGCAGCGGCGGTTTGCTCTGCTGCTCGTTTTGAATTTGCGGTGCCCTGTTGGTTTGGGTAATCTGCGATATATACGGCCATTACAAATTCTGGTGCGTGATCTGGGCCTTGGCGTGATACTTCTTTATAAACAGGCACTTCAAAACCCTTTGATAGCGCCCATTCTTGCAAGGCACTTTTGGGGTCTTTTTGGGCCGTTGTTTTCAAATCTAAAAACGGTTCACA